>JALNYD010000085.1 GCA_023230025.1 Candidatus Cloacimonadota bacterium
TGGATGGGATAGCGAACTTTCTGAGAATTGCCGATGGTGATGGCCTTCCCGCCAATCAAAACTTGAGTTTTCACCGCCGGCAAGGCCTCCCATTCACTAAACTCTTTCGTGATGGGAAGCAGGTTGTATTCGGCTTCAATGCTGATGGCAGGTTTGGCTTGGTCCTGATGGTGGAACTCATAGCTGATGTTATGCTCCGGGCAGCTATGAATTTCGATATCCTTGAAGGCAGGATTAAAGCACTCATAAGTGTATGAAACCATGTGCTTGGTGCCAAAGACTGGCTTTGCCACAAAGACACGAGTGCTTAGATGAAAGTCCGGAGATTCTATCTCCACGATGCTGCGGGAAGCTTTGTCAAACACCACTTTCAGGCTTTGTCCATTCTTTTGCCAATGATAGCGGTAGAAGATAAAGTCATCCTCCTCGTCTCCATCCGGCTCAACTCTCAGTTCACGCACAAGATCATCGTACCAATCAAAATAGTCAAAATAGGGTTTCAACAGTTCGTTACTTAACAGCCCGGGCACAAAGTTGATCAGATATGTGGCGCTGGCCTCCAATTTCTGCCAAAAGAAGCCGCATTTCTTATAAAGTGGCACAGCTTTGGTGTTGCCCGCCCAGGTGAATAAAGTGATGTATGGCATCTTCAGCTCTGCGGTCTTCAGCACACAGCGTTTCAGCAGGATCTTCCCCAAGCCCGCTCCGTGATAGGAAGGCAGCACATTCAACATGCCCACGTTAGCAGTATCCGATTCATCCCTGCAGAGATTAATGTAGCCGACTACCTTGTCATTATCAATGGCCAGATAGGTGGCCAGAGCTGTGCTGTTCAGCTCCTCGTCCAGAATCTGGGCTTCGCTGTAATTGAATAGATGGCCGTTCCAGGCCTCCGTGCTGTTGTTCCACATTTCGGCCAGGCTTCTGGCGTATTTGGGTTCGTAGTTGCAGATCTGAACGTTTCTGGTATCTGGTTGCATGATGTCTCCTCATCCGATTCGAGGCAAAAATTATCCTCTCGATGCTGGGAACAATTCTGAATAGCCATAAATCTTGTCAATAAATTATGTGGGTCTCTGGCATATCTTTTTATCCGATGACGCCGTCATTTTTTCTACTATCACCCCCAGCTATCTTCATTGACTGATCTTCGCAAGTACGGCATGACAAGCAGTTAGCTTGTGGCAACAGATAATCTATTAAGCCATGTAAATTGTAGAAACGGCTTCCAGCCGCTTGATGGTGGAAATGGCTTCCCGCCGTTTCTGCTCATTAGTTGTCCTCACGATGTGGTCACCTTGCCGTTACTTTTGTAACCACATTGTAACGGCATCGTGACGATAATCAAGGAGCAACATGGTTTAGTCCCATAGACAGGATCATGTTGTTCTCCTTGCCGATAGTCTATGAAAGCAGAGATATGTGGGTGAAATTTCCCTTGACTGATACATGCTTGTTTCAGAAGGTGGAAAACATTAAAATAAAGGTGTTTGTGAATGACTCTTAGAGATATCGTAGCTTTGTTAGAAGCCGAAGTGCTTTATCCCGAGGCAGATCTGGAACGAGAAGTGCCATGTGCCTTTGCTTCAGATATGATTTCGGATATTTTGATGTGCACAAAAGAGCCAACTTTATTGCTTACCGGGCTTACCAATAACCAGGTAATCCGGCTAAGTGATATGATAGACCTTTCTGGAATTGTGTTTGTTCGGGGCAAAAAACCCCTCCAGGATGTGATCGAGATGGCAGCCGAACGTGGCTTGCCCATTATCAGCACAAAGTTTACCCTGTATCGCTGTAGCGGGATTCTATACAATTCCGGACTGCGTAGTTGTAAGATTTGAACTATGGCTGAATACTGGTATTATGCAGACGGCTTTGAGGAGCGCGTTCAGGAGCAGCTACATAATAACCCGGAGGCAGAAGTAGATCTTGATTTTGCGATTCCGGAAAAGGATTTTAACACTGCGGGCAAAGGATCATCAGAGCTGAAAAATCTTCTTAAACGCCTGGGCGTGGATTCCGATGTGTTACGGCGCATTGCGGTAGCTTCCTATGAAGCAGAGATCAATGTGGCAGCCCATTCCAAAGGTGGCGTGATGAAATCCGCTGTACATGACGATTTGATCCATGTTCGCTTTGAGGATGATGGTCCCGGGATTGCCGATATTGAGCAGGCGATGATTCCGGGGTATTCCACTGCTGATGATTTGGTGCGGGAACTTGGCTTTGGAGCTGGATTGGGCTTGCCAAACATCAAAAAGAACAGCGATGCCATGCACATTGTATCAGACATAGGCAGCTCCACCCTACTGGAATTTTTCATTTTCTTTGGTTAGAAAGTTATGAACAGACCAGACAGCAAATACTTCCATGCCATCCAGATTCTAGAAGACAACTGCACAGGTTGCACAGCTTGCGTTCGGGTGTGTCCCACGGAGGCCATACGTGTGCGTGACCGCAAAGCTGCAATTGATCCTTATCGTTGCGTGGATTGCGGAAATTGTGTCAGCGCTTGTGAGTTTCATGCCATTATCCCCGCCAGCGATCCTCTTGATATCATCCATAAGTTTAAATACCGGCTGGCAATCATCTCATCCAGTTTCTTCGGTCAATTTTCCGAAGATATCAGTTATGCGCATGCCAAGCAGGCGGTAAAACAATTGGGCTTTGATGAAGTGGCCGAAGAAGCTTCAGTTACAGATTTTATGATCAAAATGATCCGGGAATACATTCGTGAAAACCGGGATAAACGCCCGATTCTTAGCAGTAATTGCCCGGCAGTGGTGCGTTTGATCCAAGTGAAGTTTCCCTCTCTTTTGCCCAATCTCTTCCATCAGGAAGCTCCAATGAGCATTCTTACCCGTTTCTTGCGCGAAAAGATCAGCACAGAGATGAATCTTCCAGATGAGGATATCGGCATCTTCCTGATCGTTCCCTGCGTGGCACATGTGACGGCCGTGCATCAACCGGAAGGGGCTTACAAACACTTGCAGGATGGAGCTTTTTCGACCGGGATGATCTATGGCAAGGTGCGTGAGATAATCAAGGATGTGCAAAATAATCCCATCCCCATTGATACCTATCCCCATGGGCTTACCTGGGCTTTATCCGGAGTACAGGCAGAACTTGTTGATAATGAAGATATCAGGGCTCTGTCCGTCAACGGTGTGGATAATGTAATGGATATTCTTTCCCGGGTGGAGGATCACTATCTTGATCAATATGATTACATCGTGCTCAGAAGCTGCACAAATGGTTGTGTGGGAGGGTGTTTGAACGTAGAAAATCCCTTCGTGGCAATGAGCCGGATCAAGAAAATGATTAAGGAAGGGGATAGTGCGGATGCAGATATCAGAGAGCTGGAAAAGCTTTATCAAAAGGGAGAATTTAACGTTAGCCCTCTTGCTCCACGTCCCATTATGGAACTGGATAAGGACATCAAAAAAGCTATCCAGAAGATGAAAAAGATCAATGAGTTTCTAACCATGCTTCCGGGATTGAATTGCAGCGCTTGCGGCAGCCCCACCTGCTATGCTCTTGCAGAAGATATCGTATTGGGCAAAGCCACCCTGGATGATTGCGTGGTGCTGAAGCGCAAACCAACTGATTTGGAATAAAAAAAACACGAGGATATAGAAATGATCAAGCTTACAGAATACTTGACTGCAATCAATGGGATCAATCATACTCCTGCTTTGGATCCTGATGCCGTTGAAATCCACGGAGCTTACGTCAGTGACATGCTCAGCGATGTAATGGGCTCCGCCAAACCTGATGAGGCATGGATCACGATCATGAAGCACCTCAATGTGATAGCGGTTGCTTCGATGACGGGGATTCCTGTAATCATCTTTGCCAAAGGGAACACGCCGGATGCTGCGGTGTGTGACAAAGCCCTGGAAGAGAGTATCAGCCTGGTCAGCAGCACATTGAGCACCTTCGAGCTGGCTGGCATCCTGTACAATCTGTTACGATCCTGAAGCGACTGATATGCGCTGTTATCGCGCGGACTTGCATATACATAGCGTGTTATCGCCCTGTGGGGGATTGGAGATGTCGCCCCGAGCGCTGGTCCATAAACTCAAAGAAGCTGGGATTGAGTGGTTTGCCATCACTGATCACAATAGTATGGCAAATTGTCCAGCCTATTCCGCAGTAGCCAAAAAAGCGGGGTTGTACTTTAGCTGGGGAGTAGAAATCCAGACGGTGGAAGAAATCCATTTATTGGCTTACTTTGATCATCCCCAAAAGGCACAAGCCTTTGATGCCGAACTATATGCATCACTGCTCCCTCTGCTGAATGACGCAGATTTCTTCGGCGATCAAGTAATCATTGACGAAAATGAGAACATTTTGAAAGTGGAACCTCGAGCTCTGATTAATTCCAGTACTTGGGATTTGGCTAGAGCGGTGGAAAGAATACAGGATTACGATGGTTTTGCGGTTCCCGCACATATTGACGCCATGGTGAACAGCATTATCTCGCAGCTTGGTTTCCTACCCCCATCTCCGGAGTTCAAAGTTCTGGGTATTACAGCGAATCTGGAGCTTGATAAGTACCTGGCAGAGAATCCACAACTGCAAAATAAGCAGTTTATGCGGGCCAGTGACGCTCATTATCTGAGTGATCTTGGGAACGCGTATTGCATGATGAATGTCGTCCAGCCTACGATCCAGGAGTTGATCCTGGCTGCGGATTGTCTGGATGGCAGATTCATTGACAGTTTAAACAAAATTGAATGATATACAAGGAGGAGTTATGGCTCCCGTTAGTCAAGAACAAAACCGGCTTTATGACCGTTTAGCCGAAGTGATTGAGGAAAAGAAAGATCTGCGGAATCCCCTGATCGAGGTTCTCAGGATTGCTCAAGAGATTTTCGGATATCTGCCCATTGAAGTGCAGGAATTCGTTGCGGAGAAAATGAATATCCCCGCCAGCAAAATCTACGGCGTCGTAACCTTTTACAACTTCTTTTCCATGAAACCGCGGGGAAAATATACCCTTAACGTTTGCACTGGAACAGCTTGCTTTGTAAAAGGAGCCCCCCGCTTGATTCAGATGCTGAGCGAAGAATTGGGCATAAGCATGGGGGATACAACAGAGGATGGCCGCTTTACAATGAGCGCAGTACGATGTGTAGGTGCCTGTTCATTGGCTCCGGTGTTTGTGATTGGTGAAGACACCTTTGGCCGTATCGACAGCAAGGATAGAATCAAAGAAATCCTGGCGCGCTACGAGTAATTAGAATGCAAGATATCTCTTTGCACCTACTTGATATCATTGAGAATTCCGTTCGTGCGGAAGCCAGGACTATCAAGGTGCGGGTGGTCAACAATATCAGCAAAAACCGTCTGCGGATCATCGTTGAAGATGATGGCACGGGGATGGACGCACATACCCTGGAGAGGGCTCAGGATCCATTCTACACTTCAAAAGAAGAACGCGTCAAAAAGGTTGGCTTGGGGATTCCCTTGTTCAAGCAGAATGCGGAATTGGTGGGAGGATCCTTCAAGATGGCTTCTGAACCGGGTTTTGGCACAGTATTGACTGTGGATTTTACCCTTGATCATATAGACCGGATGCCGCTTGGGAACCTGAAAGATACTCTACTGGGCTCGATCATCGGTCATCCCGAGGTGGATTTCTTCATCCATCTGATCTATCGTGATCGCGCCACAGAACAATGCTTTCACTTTGATACCAAGGCTATTAGAGAAGAGCTGGGAGATATCCCGCTCACATATCCCGATGTTATTGAATACATCGATCAATCGCTTTTAGAAGGAATACAAAATACAAACATGGAGGATGTCTGATGAAAACACTGGCAGACCTTAAGAAAATCCGTGAAAAAGCCCAGGAAGATATGAAGCTTCGTGGCGGAAACGTACGCATCAAAATCGTAGTGGGGATGGGAACATCCGGTATCGCTATGGGCGCTCGTGAAGTTATGAAGACTTTCCTGGAAGAAATCGCAGCTCGCAACCTTACCGATGTGATGGTTACTCAAACTGGCGAAAAAGGACTCTCCTCAATGGAACCTGTTGTCGATCTCATTGAAGAAGGTAAACCCAAAGTAACTTACGGAAACATGAATCCGGACAAAGTTAAGAAAGTGGTGGTTGAACACATCGTAAATGGCAGAGTTGTCTCCGATTATGTAGTGGCTACTGGCAACTAAGGCAGGAGGACCAATAATGTCTTTGAAACGTATTGACCTCTTGATCTGCTGTGGTTCCGGCTGTGTCTCTGCTGGAGCTCTCAAGATCAAGGAACGCTTTCACGAAGTTTTGGCAGAGCATAATATCGCCAATGAAGTGAACATTATCGAAACCGGTTGCATGGGACCCTGTGATTACGGCCCTGTCATGGTGATTTATCCCGAAGGCATCTTTTACAAAAAGGTAACAGTTGATGACGTAGCTGAGATTGTTGCTGAACACTTTGTCAAAGGTCGCCCTGTGTCCAGACTCATGCTTCAGGATGAGGAAAAAACAATCGCAGCGAAGAAAGATGTGCCCTTTTATCAGAAACAGGTGAAAGTGGCTCTGGAAAACTGCGGTTACATCAATCCTGAAAGCCTTGATGAATACATCGCTACTGGTGGTTACGAAGCTTTGGGCACCGTACTCACAGAAATGAAGCCGCAGGATGTGATCAATGTGATCAAGGATTCCGGTTTACGCGGTCGTGGTGGCGGAGGATTCCCCACTCATATCAAGTGGCAAATGGTGCATGACAACAAGTCTGACGAGAAGTACATCATTTGCAACGGTGACGAAGGCGATCCAGGAGCTTTCATGGATCGTTCCCTATTAGAAGGCGATCCGCATCGCGTACTTGAAGGTATGATGATCGCTGCTTACGCCATGGGTGCCACCAATGGCTTCTTCTACATTCGCGCTGAATATCCCCTGGCCATCAAACGAATCAAGATGGCAATCCAGCAAGCCAAGGAAGTTGGCCTGATGGGTAAGGACGTCTTTGGCAGTGGCTTCTGCTTTGATGCAGAAGTTCGCACCGGTGCCGGAGCTTTTGTATGTGGTGAAGAAATGGCTCTGATCCACAGTATTGAAGGACAGCGCGGCAACCCAACTCCCAAGCCTCCGTATCCGGCGGTGCAAGGTCTTTGGGGAAAACCTACCGTGGTAAACAACGTTGAAACCCTCGGCAACATCTCTACAATCTTCCGCAAAGGAGCACAGTGGTTTGCCTCAATGGGTACAGAGAAATCCAAAGGTACCAAGGTATTTGCTCTGACCGGTGATATCAAGAATACCGGTTTGGTTGAAGTGCCCATGGGAATCACCCTGCGCGAGTTAATCTTTGACGTGGGCGGCGGAATGATCGGCGACCACAAGTTCAAAGCCGTGCAATTGGGCGGTCCTTCAGGCGGTTGCCTGACAGTTGATCATCTGGATACAGGCGTTGACTACGAAAGCCTCAAAGAACGTGGAGCCATGATGGGTTCTGGCGGTGTGATCGTTATGAACGATGATAAGTGCATGGTCAACGTTGCCAAGTTCTTTATGGATTTCTGCGTGGAAGAATCCTGTGGAAAGTGCTCTCCCTGCCGGATTGGATTGAAACAAATGCTGGAGATTCTGGAACGCATAACCTCTGGATATGGTCGCGAAGGCGATATCGAAGAATTGCAACGTTTAGGGGAATCGATCAGCAAGCTTTCGCTTTGCGGTCTGGGTCAAACAGCTCCCAATCCTGTGCTTTCTACCATCCGTTATTTCAGGGATGAATACGAAGCTCATATCAGAGATAAGAGCTGCTCCAACAAGGTTTGCCTTGATCTGATGCACTTTAATATTGATAAAGACCGTTGCATCGGTTGCTCACTTTGTGCCCGGAAATGTCCTGTAACCTGCATTACTGGTTCCAGAGAAGAAAAATACACCATCAATCAGGTGGATTGTGTGAAATGCGGCAATTGCTTTGATGTGTGCCCGGTTAAAGCCATTGATAAGGTTCCCGGCATCCATCCCGCAGTGGCAGCCAATCGCGAAGCTCTCAAAAAAGCTGCTCATAACCATGAAGACTAAAAGGGGATAGTATGTACAAAGAAATCTGCGCAAAATACGCCCCCACCAAGGATAATCTGATCTACATTCTCCACGAGATTCAGGATACCCATCCGCAACACTATATCTCGGGAGAAGCAGTAAAAGACGTTTCGGATTATCTGAAGGTGCCGGAAAACCATATTTATGGAGTGCTCACGTTTTACTCGATGTACTCCACCAAGCCTCGCGGTAAGAACATAATCCGCCTTTGCGAATCTCCTCCCTGTTACATCAAGGGATCAGACAACATCCTGCGTAAGCTTAAATCAATCCTGGGAGTCTCTGTTGGTGAAACCACAAAAGATGGCAAGTTCACCCTCGAATTGTGTGCCTGCCTCGGCGTGTGCGGAAATGCTCCAGTGATGATGATAAATGAGGATGTGTATGGTGACCTGTCCGAAGAAAAAGCGGAAGAGATCATCGATAAGATCAGAGGGAGGAACTAATGAAGTATTATCGCTCCCATGTATTGGTAGGAATCAATGAGACTTCTGTAGCTGCTGGTGTGCATGCCCTTTTGAAGGAACTGCGCGCTGAGATCAGCAAAGCAGGTCTTAGTGATGAGATAAACATTCTGGAAACCGGTCCCCTGGGATTCTTCGGAAAAGGCATCTGCCTGACCGTGTATCCCGAAAACGTGAACTACGAGAACATCAAGGTAGAAGACATTCCCGAACTCGTGCAGGAACACTTCCTCAAGGGACGTCCTGTAGGACGCCTGATGCTGGACTCTGCGGGCAAATTCAGCCCCAAGTTCAACTATGAGAAACGTATTGTCCTGCGTAATTCCGGTATCATCGATCCAGAAAGCATTGATGACTACATTGGTGCAGGTGGATATGAAGGTTGGGAAAAAGCTCTCACTCAGATGAAACCAAACGAGATTGTGGAAGAAGTAAAGGCTTCCGGATTACGCGGTCGTGGTGGCGCTGGCTTCCCGGCTGGAGTAAAATGGAGCTTCACCGCTCCCCTGGATGCTGAACAAAAGTATGTGGTGGTGAATGCCGACGAAGGCGAACCGGGAACTTTCAAGGATCGTTTGATCATGGAAGGGGATCCGCATCAGCTTTTGGAAGGCATCATGATTTGCGCTCGCGCTATCGGCGCCAGCAAAGCCTACATCTATATTCGTGGTGAATACAAACTCTGCATAATGCGATTGCAAAAGGCTATCGACGATTGCCGCAACTATGGCATTCTTGGCACCAATATCTTTGAAAGTGGCTTTGATCTGGATATAGAGATCAAAATTGGTGCGGGAGCTTATGTTTGCGGTGAGGAAACAGCTCTGATTGAATCCCTGGAAGGTAATCGTGGTCATCCACGCTGGAAACCCCCATTCCCGGGCGTGAAAGGCCTCTGGCAAGCTCCAACTGTGGTCAATAACGTGGAGACCCTTGCCAATGTGCCATTCATTATCGCCAAAGGTGCAACGGAATACAAGAAATATGGAACACCTGAGTGCGCCGGAACCAAGGTTTACACAATCCTGGGTGACGTGGCTCATCCTGGTCTTTGCGAAGTTGACATGGGAACAACCCTGCGTACCATCATCAATGAGTATGCTGGTGGCATGAAAAAAGGCTTCAAGTTCAAGGCTGCTCTGGTTGGCGGAGCTGCTGGTGTGATCCTGCCTGATCGTCTGCTGGACGTGAAGATGGATTTCTCCAGCCTCAATCAATATGCTGCGGTTTTGGGCAGCGGTGCGATCCTTGTGATGAACGAGCATCAAAGCATCGTGGATATACTGTGGAGCATCCTGCGCTTCTTCCGTCATGAATCCTGTGGCAAATGCGCTCCCTGCAAGAATGGAACGCAACAGCTTTATCGCCTGATCACCAAGATAAAAAAGGGTGAAGGCACTATGGAAGATGTGAAACTGATGCAAATGATAGCTGAAACCATGCAACAGACCTCGTTCTGTGCCTTGGGACAGTCTCCCATTATGGCCATTCGCAGTGCCATCGATAACTTCCGTGATGAATTCATCGCGATAACTCAAAAATAAGCTAAGAGGAATAGAATTATGGCTAAAAACGTCAACGTTTGGATTGATGGTCATCATCTGGAAGTTCCCGAAACCATGACCATCATCGAAGCTGCCGATAAGCACGGGAT
>JALNYD010000086.1 GCA_023230025.1 Candidatus Cloacimonadota bacterium
GAAATAATCTCTATGCCTGTATCTGCTAAATCAACCAGCTTGCTGAGAGGATGATTATTCTCTTCCTCCTTCGTTTTACATTTGAACTCACTACGACTCTTGAGTAACTGAGCAAATCTGGATTTTCGGCCTGCAGACATTTCCATTTCAGCATCTCTCAGTGGCTTCAGATATGTAATTCTGAGCAGGTCCCTGGCTCCTGCATCTAGTTGGGTGCCTGCGTTATCCATTCCTGCCCTGACCTCCTGGATAATCCTGTTATCTTTTCTTTCAGCATTCAGCCATACTATCAGGACGTAATCGTTATGATCAAATCCAATCCATTCAAAGAAGTTGCCAGCTTCTTCGTTGGTAAAACCCCTAAACTCACATTCGATTTTCAGTGATTTTGCTCGATCCCCTTCGCTATAATGAAAATCCAGCTCATCAATTCTGATATAATCGTAACTCTGCGTTTGTAGCACATACCTTATAGCATCAACAATAGATGTCTTACCCGATTCATTCTCCCCTATAAGTACGTTAAGCCCTTTATTAAACTCGATAACAATGCCTGGCTTATCATCTGAGCCACCGTATTTACGAAAATTGGTTATTGATAGCTTGTGTAAATACATCTATCCTCCATATTGATTATTTTCACACATCCAATCCCGCCCCATATTCCTTCAGCCACTGCACCTGCTTCTGATAATCCGGGACTATCTTATCCACCTCATTCCAGAAGTCTTTGCTGTGCCTTTTATGCTTGAAATGCGCCAGTTCGTGCACGATCAGGTAGTTGATTACGCTCACCGGTGCCATCATGATCTTCCAATTGAAATTGACCTTAGGTCTCTTAACTGAACATGATGCCCATCTATACTTCAGATCGATGATAGAGACCCGTTCCACACTGATCCCCATCATTTGCGCAAAACGCTGTACCCTGGGCTCGATAAACACTCTTCCACGATGGCGATAGAACTCTTTGAACATATCCCTCAGCTTATCTTCAGAGCCTTCCGGAGCATAGAAATGCCTGCCTCTGAACTGAATGCCATCGACCTCATCGCTGTATTGCAGATAGTAGTTCCTACCCAGATAGAGGAAGGATTGCCCGTTCACCAGTTCCCGCTTAATAGCCTTTTCATTCAACAGGGCACGCTTAGCCTGATACTTATGTATCTTATATTCGTTCTTGCTCAGCAGGTTTTGCACCTCACTATCGCTTGTTCCGAGCGGTACAATCACCGTAATAGAGCTATCCCTCTCGATGTAGATCGATGCCGTCTTGCGCTTGCTATGCCTCACCACAATCTTATAATCGAGGCTCATGAACCCTTAACCTCTGCTTCCCGCTTATGAGCCAGATTGATCAGCTCTGCCGTGAGCTTTGCTGCCACTTCCTGCAAGGGTTCAATGCCACAATACTCAAGCTCGTCTCGGATATCACCTTCCAAGCGTCTGCGTTCATTGGGCTTCTGCCAAAAGTTGGGTATCGAGAGTGATTCTTTGATCCTGCTATAAATGAATTCTGACAGCTTGGCAGTATCAATTGCTTCCTTGCTGTCCACTGCTATCCCTGCTTCCATCAGCATCAAGTCCAGAAATGGCATCACAGGACTATCCACAATGCCCGCTTCATCAGCTCTGCCTTTGCCAATATCCTCTCTCAGCTTGGTGAGTTCCTCGATGATCCTATCCCAGTGTTCCTTATAAGAATCCAGAATCTTTTGCAGCCGCTCATGGAATCCCGTATAGAGTGCAGGATCTTTCTCCATATTTACTTTGATGTGCCAGCGGATGGCATGTTCCATCTCAGACGCTTTGGCTTTACCGGTTTTGTTATGATCACGCATCTGCTTGGGGAACTCATCAGAAAGCAGCTTGGCAGGGGCAATCTTGGGATTGATCCCTTCTGAGATCAGGTATTTATCGATCAATCTGCGCACCTTCGCCCCTGCCCATTTCAAGTCCATGGTGGGATCGTGATAGCGGTTCCGCATGCGCATCATCAGATAGCCAAATCTCTTGGCAGGCACGTAGTATTCCCTCGCCATTGCTGCATTGAACAGCAGTTCCAGGCTGTCAAAGAAGGCTTTCAGATAAGTATCGAATTGTGCCCGGAACTTCACATCAGCGCCCATCTGCAGACAATCCTCCACCAGTTCCCATTCCTCATCATTATCTCCGATTCTCTGATGCAAAAACGCCTCAATGCGGATTATACCTTTATCTACAAATAACTGAATCAACCTTCTGAAGCGGGATTCCAATACCGGAATCTCTTTGTCCAATCCTCGGAAGTAAGCGCTCAGATCATTCAATTCCTGCACATCGGTATCAGTAAAGATTGCCAGTGCTTCTTTCAGATGCGATGCCACTCCAAAGTAATCCACCAGGATGCCATGCTCTTTTACGTATCCGCTTTTCATCACTTTGGTACGGTTTACTCTGGCAATGGCTTGCATCAGCCTATGCTCTCTCAGATTCTTGTCCAGATACATTACCTGCTCGATAGGAGCATCAAAGCCCATCAAAAGCCTATCGCAGACGCAGAGGATCGCCACGCCGCTTTCCGGTTTGCTATAGTCAAAGTCCTTCTTGAAGTTCTCCACCGCATCCATATCCTGAGCCTGTCTGCGAGCCATCGACACATAACCCGGCTCATTGTTGTCCATCATCGAGACCACTGTGCAGATCTTGATGAATTTCATCTGTTTCAGCAGTTCATCATCCCGCTCATCCTCAGGTTTTGCTTCCTCACTCGATATTAGCCGTTTTAGTGCATTTTCCAGCTCATATTTATACCGGCATGCCGCCACGATAGAACTCGCCACCACCTGCCCTTTTAAGCCGTTTGGGAGGATTTCCTGAGTATAGTGTTCGATGATATCTTCCGAGATTGCCCGGATTCTCTCTTTGGATTCCAGATAAGCCATCTCAGTGCCATAGCGTTTTTGTATCTCCAGCCGCTCTTCTTCACTGCGTTCTTTGAACATATCTTCAAACTCACGCTTGAACATCTCAGCATCGGTCAGCTTGTCCTGGCTGGTTCTGCCTATATAGAGAATATCCACCGTAGCTCTATCTGCCACCGAGTCGTTCATCTTATACACATCGATGAAGCTGCCAAAGCGTTCATGGGTCTTCTGCTTATGCCGTTCTGTGAGTAACGGGGTTCCGGTAAAAGCGATCTTGACCGCATTTGGAAAAGCCAGGAAGAGGTTATCGCCCATCTCGCCACCCTGATCCTGATGTGCCTCGTCAATCAACAGTAGTATCCGCTCACTGGTATTCAGCTCCGGAAACTCCTCATACTTCGGCACAATCCCCGCTGCCAATAGCGATTCTGCAGAAACAGAACCACTGATCAGGAACTTGTGCAGCATCACCATATTCAGATTGGAACTGGTATTCTTCAGCTTATCCAGATCCCTTTTGTGCTCAATCAGTGTGAGGTTTTCTCCGGTATAAGTCACGGTGTGCGAAAGCTGATCTTCCAAGTCCAGCCGATCATTGACCATGATCACTTTGTAATCCTTCAGATCATCCGTATCCCGCAATTTCTTGATCAGGAACACCATAGTCAGGGACTTCCCTGAGCCCTGGGTATGCCAGATAACTCCACTACGTTCAAAGGGTGTCTTTCCGGTTCTGAGACGCTCGAGGATTTTCCCCACAGCCCGGTATTGCTGATATCTGCTGACTATCTTTACCTTCTCGCCTTTCTTGATCTCCATGTACAGTGTGAAGTTCTTCAAGATATCCAGTATGATAGCTTTATTCAGCATCCCATGAATCATCACTTCCTGACGCTGCTCATCCGGAGATACGGAGATAGTTTTATATTCCTCCGGAAAGATGTCCTTCCAGTTCAGATAGTGGTCAAACTCGCCTGTGATGGTGCCAAACCTGGCTTCATTGCCATGAGTGACGATGTTGAAGAGATTGCAATGGAATAGCCGCTCTTCGCCTTCCTTGATGCCATAGTCATCCACACGCAAGTTAGCATAGCGGTTAATCTGGATAAATGCCTCACTTAAGGGTTGAGCCACATCCATGTCTTTACATTCCACTACTACGATCGGCAAGCCATTGATAAACAGCACAATGTCCGGAATGATCGCCTGCTTGCTGGCTCCCGGAGTCTCGATCTTGAATTGGTTAATGGCGATAAAGCTATTGCGCTCAGGATTGGCGAAATCAATCAGCCGCACCGTGGGGTTTTGCTCTCCGGTCAGTGTATTCTGATCAACCGTCGTATTGCGGGTCAGAAGCTCAAACACTGCCTGATTTGCCTTGAGTAAGTCCATCCCCGGATGCATGGTCAGCTCGCTAAGTACCGCCTCAAGCTGTTTATCAGTTAGCCAGCTTCTGCCATCTTCAGTGAGATTAATCCTTTTCAGAGAAGCACTAAACTCGTTCTCAAGAATATACTCTCTGAAGCTTTCTCTCCTGCTGATGCTTGGATCATAGGGAGTAAACCCGGTTCCCTGATCAATTACTTCCCAACCAAGCTGCTGCAGCTTATCCAGGAAGGGACGTTCAACGCTGGTGTATTCTGACATAATCTACCCCAAGAGAACCTTGTCTATTATATCTTCAATTTCCTGCACTGAGAACGCTCCCCTAACTTGTCCATTCTCCAGAACTTTTAACTTCTCTTCAGTAACTATAAGTGTTCCGTTTCTTCCACCACCTTCTTGGTAAGGGAGTATTTCGTTTTCTCTATAGAATGCGAGTTTTTTGCTCCACCTTTCTATATATTCTGGGTCGTGCATCATACCACAATGTTCCCAGTAGTAAGTAACCCCTGTATCATCATTGTCAATGATGTAATCAGGTAAAATAACTACATCCTTAATGGTTATTCTCTTCTCATACATAGGTTTAATACCCTTCTTGAGCATCAACTGATAGATTATCAACTCACTTTTTGACCTTAGCATAACCCCATCTTCTGCTTGATGTATGAGGTTCTTTTCTAGGTAGTGACCATCAAAGTCGATGACATTGGGCTTAAAGAAGAGATTGGTGATACGGCTTAATGTTTCCGATTTCAACTGACTAGAATACTTTAGTAATTCAAGACCCTCTCCCTGCAGTAGCATCACAACTCTACCTTTTTGACGAGTTAGAGCGGTATAAATCATTTCACGAGAAAGGAGAGAACAATGCTGGGGTATTACTATAAAAGTGGTGCCAAACTCACTTCCTTGCGCCTTATGTATCGTTAAAGCGTACGCAAGTTCCAGCGGAGACTCCCCTTCTTCGCTAAACATCCAACTCCAGAAAGTATATGTATATCCTTTTTGGGAGGTAAACTCCACATGTGTGTTTTTGGGCTGTTGTTTATCAGCTTTCTTTCTGAATTGCCCTATCACTACACCAATTTCACCATTAGCCAGGTAATTCAAACCATCAAACGGGTACACTGATTTTGAATCTCTGGACTTATTGATGACATTAATTACTTTATCCCCGTAGACAATCTGTTCGGAACCGAGTGGTTCAGGCAGTTTTCTATACTTGTTCTGGATTTGCTTACTACGGAATTGCTTATGTATCTTTCTATTAATGGCTGATACTCCGTACAATTTTCCTCTAACCGGAGACAGAATTTGCCAATCTTCAACCGAGTGAACTGCTACACCTTTGTTAAAATAGTAGTTATCTACAGCACCGAGCGATTTATTAAAGCCATCCAGGTCGTCAAAACTCTCCATTGCCAGTTCTTCATGAAGTACCTGTTCGAGCAGTTTGTTAAAATCATCTTCATTCTGCCAACGTTCAACCCGGATATTTTCTGATGCTTTCTTGCTAATAAGGAGTTTGAAAACAGATTCGGCTGCAGGCTCCATAGTTCCTCCACCAAACCACTCCGCTAATTGTAAATCCTCTCGACTTGCACCACCTTGCCTGCGCCTGATTGTTAGTTCTGCATAACCAGGGGCAACCTTCGGAAATGAAGAGTCAATATCAGAAGGTCTCAGGTAGTTTACAATATCCACAAAAGGTCTTCCTGCTCCTATCGGTGGTAGTTGTCTATGGTCCCCGACTAATATGAATCTCTTAACGCCTTGCAAGCAATCCATAGTCGTTGAAAGCATCTCCTCTGTCAGCATGGAACACTCGTCTATGATCACAGTCTGATACGGCTCGGCACATCTCTTGTCAGACATCACGTATCTCCCTGTATCAGTGTCGTACCGTGAATAACTAACCAGAAACTGTGCAATAGTTTTTGCTGTTATGTTGATATCCCGGGCAATTTCTTCCATTCTTACCCTAGCTTTTCCAGTTGGAGCTAAGAAGAGAACTCCTGCACTCATAATCTCTTGCTGGCCAGCAAGTATCGTCAACAAAGTAGTTTTACCAGTTCCAGCAGGACCAATTAACAAAGAAAACCTTGATTCTGCAAGTGTCTGAAGTGCAGCTACTTTTTCATGCCTTGCTCTTTGTTCTTGATCATCAATTTGAGAACCTGGCAGCTTCGAGTTCAGAGTTACTTCCCAGTCTTCACTTATCAGAAGCTTTTGACCTTTTACCCTATCCATGATCTTCTTGGATATGATATTTTTGGTAAGGACATATCTGTTTAATTGGTAAGCTCTATCACCAGATGCGGTATCTGTTATTGCAATATCGCCACTAAAGACGTCTTCTGCGAGATCGTAATAGTCGCTATTAATTGGACATTCTGGGCGAATTCCCAAACTACGAATCTGGTTCACTAAGTCTTTCCTTGGAAGTAAAGTATGACCAGCATTGGATGCAATTTCTAGCTGATGAATAGTAAAGGCTTTGATTCTGTTGCTTGCCAATGGGTCAGTATATCTCATTGACACCGGTAACAGGTCTGGATAGTTTTCTTTGGTATACAACCCCATATCAATGGTCTTGATATCTACTGGTATCGTAGATAATCTTAGATCTGTGTAGATCAAATATGGATCAACTAGATACTCGCTCTCTCTTCGATCATGAACATACTTAGTTCTCTCTTCCTCAACCCATAGAGCAATTGCTTGTTCTATGGACAGATCGAACCGGCTTAGTAAATGCAGGAAGCTCAACCTATCTGGCTTTCTTTGCATTATCGATTTATACAAAGTCTTAGTATTTTCAGGTACTAAACTTTCAATTCTGCCATCTATTATGCCAGTATTACCGTCTGCAATCTTTTCAAATACTCTCCATGGATTAGATTGACAATCCTTGAGGTTATTGATTATCTCAGCAGCGACGAAATGCCCTTTCTCAATTCCAAATGCGCATAGAGCCGCCCCCATACCTGGATATGCTCCTCTGAGTTTATCTAGTTTTGAGATCTCATTGTGAATCCATTTTATCGCTGATTGATTGTGTTTGCCTATTCCAAATTCTTCTGCTCTTTCAAAAGCTTGCAGACATTCTAGTAAGATTCTTATCGCTGCATCATTGCTGACGTGTTCTGATGCATACGAAAACTCCAAGTGCTTGTCATCTGGAATTGAGACAATGATGTCGTTGATATCAAATTCTGGATTAGTCTTCTGAAAATCAGTAGCCTCATTATATGGCAATAAGAAACCATCTTTACAATCATTACGAATACTGTGATGTATCATGTGTTCCCAATAGGCTGTCCCAAACTTCTCGTTAGAACCCTCATATGCCTCACTTGGTTTGATATCATTAATCTTTCCAACCCCAATAAGCACCTTTCTGTTATCTTCAACAAAGGGGACCTGTTTTGCATATGCAAACACCAGAGAACTTGTAACATCAAGATGCTCAAAGAAGCAGTTCAATAGAGCTTTCTGGTTACGTATCTCCTGCACCCAACTTACAGGTTTTCCCCAATCTAGTACTGGTTCCCTGTCATCAGCATAATCAAGGTTATAAGCTTCCGATAGAAGTTCTGCATTTTCTTTTAAGACCCATCTATATGGAACAGCAGAAAAACTAAACGGCGGATATACGATTGTAGTAGGTTTTAAGTGCCCATGAGTCTTAGGAGATCCGTTGAAATATGGATGTGTTACAACTTTACGAATTGGGAACCCAGCCATAAAAACACCACGCTCACTGGCGCATACAGGATAATCATCTTGGGATAGATCTCTGATGGATTTTCCAGACAGTTTATCTTCTTTTTCATCGTCTCTATTCTCAGCACAATTCTTGAGTACTAAGCATGCGCTGTTTGCCTTTGGATTTCTGCAAATAGTTCCATCCCATCCATTGTCATGCCATGGCACTCTAACTGATAAGTGTTTTATCGGGTAATTGGAGTTATGTTTCATCATACCTAAATCCTCATCTCATTTAATCCTTACTTTCCCTGTAAGCAATTCTGCCATCAGACCTTTCTTCAGATCATGATACTTGCTCTGATTGCTTTGTTCTTTCTTAAGTGTTTCATCCAATGCCTTAAGAACAGCAGCTATCTGTTTCTGCTCAACGAGCGATGGCTTCAGTATCAAAGTGGCCTCCAGATCACTCCGGATAATCCCATTGATTGATGTCCCCTGGTTCATCTTCTTGAAGTCCTCAACCAATACCTGTAAATAGTAATAAAAAAACTCTACGCAGCATTGGTTGGGATCAAGGATGATTCCGGTAATGTCTTGGCTAATGGCAACATCAAATGGAGCGATAGCCAATTTACCCACCCCGGTTCTTGTAACGAGTAGGATGTTGCCTTCTCGTATCAAGTGACTTGAGGAGTATCTTAGCGCATCCTCATTAATATGCCTTCTGATAAATCCCACTTCGAACGACTCCAAGAAGTCCGCTCCTGTTATCCACGGGATACTCCCTACCCAGTTTGATGCATTTTTCGTAGAAGGAGTGCCCCCGTTGATGAATTCCAAACACGCATCCTGAAACTCAGTAACAACCCATTCCTTCGGTATCCATCCCAATTCTGATTCTTTATAGAGTTCTGGAGCTTCTTCAATCGTTGGTCGTAGCATCCCAGTCATGGTGTCAATGCCTCTGGTGAACAGGTCTTGCATCATCCCGGCTTTGATGGCTTGGTATTTATCTATAGCAGCTTCGGTCTTCTCTATCACATTATCGACAGCGCTTATGATATCGCCAATTTTCCTCTGTACATCAAATTCCTGATAGGCGATTTTCTGTTTCTTGAGATAGTCTCTGCTAATGCTCGGAACACCTGTAGATTCATTCAACCGTTTAAGATCAAACAGAAGTAGTTGATAGTACAACCACCTAACATCAACATCGCAATTGGGTATGGCTGCGTAAGCAGTATCGATAACCCAGCAAGGCTTATCTACAAGTATGGGATTATCAAGTGTTCCTTTGCGAGCAACCACGACAAGAGGCTCATTAAACAATGCTTCCTTTGCAAACCCTACCTTTCCACCAGTTCCGTAAATCTCAATTCCAGTGTTGTCATCAGACCTAACTTTATTGGGACCTGCTCCATACTCGACTCTGCACAAATCTGATATGGCTTTAAACATATCCGAGTTCCTTCAGATACTTGCTCAGTCCTGCAGCAGCATTATCCCGTTCTTGTAGAATCCTGTGCAAGGGTTGGTCATACTTATCCCATAGCTTTTCAAGAGCAGCTCTGAGGTCTCTGCTATTCTGAACCAAATGCTCGTTGACCTTTGTATAAAGGATATCTTCCCACCGCTTTAGAATAAGTTGCTTGGCTTCGGCTTCACTGATCTTGCTTCTTGCCTGCTCCACCAGTTGCTCTTTAAGGTCTTTTATCTCTTTGATCTTCTTGCGGCTTTCTTTCAGTTCCTTATCCTTCTCCAGATGCGTGGCTATCCTCTTCTCTAAAGCTGAAATAGCCTCTGATTGGTAATTTTCAGCATCGATAAACTCCTGAAGTTCCTTTTCAGCTTCTGTGCAAGTTTCTCCACTTTTCTTAAGAGCTTCTATCTGTTTTCTGCGGTTCTTAATCTCTTTTCGGATCTCTTTTCTCTCTGCCCCAATATCCTTGATTCCCTCTTTAATGTACCCTAACTCATCTTTGGGAAAGACCTCATATTCATCTTCACTCCAGGCACCCTCTTCCAGATCGTTTACTTCTGAGAAGAGCGCTTCCAGTTCATCCCGCTTGGCGATGCAGTCATTAAGTTCATAGATCACTTCAG
>JALNYD010000087.1 GCA_023230025.1 Candidatus Cloacimonadota bacterium
ATCGCGGAATATGCTGTAGCCAGCTGGATTGCTGTCACCGATATTGATTGCCCAAAGGATAGTGAATGCAGGGAATAACCATCCCAATTTTCCAGCTTGGCAAAGATGCCACTGGATTCTCCAAACAGGTTTAGAGCGCTCTTTTGTCCAAAACCCATGGAGATAAACTCTTCATAAAGTCTCGTACTTCCGGTGCGTTCCGCAATCTTAGCCACACCCACGTTGCTTGATTTCGCAATGATTTCGCGGGGATTCAGCGGGCCATAATCGTGGGTATCTGTAATGCGACGGCGACCTGCCTGATAAAACCCGCATTCAATCAGCTCGTTTGGCTTTACCAGCTTGTATTCCAGGGCTGGCAACATGGATATCGGCTTCAGAGTGCTTCCCGGCTCAAACATGAAACTTGCCGGGATATTGGAACGACTGCGCACGAGGTTGGCATCATCTGCGCGATCAGTATTGGATACGCCTGCCAAAGCTACAACCCGTCCAGTTTTGGGTTCCAGCACCACAGCGCCGCCATGCAGAGCTCCATATGTTTCCACACCCTCATAGAGAGCATTTTCCACAATCTCCTGAATCTTGGCGTCAATTGTCAGATGTACATTGTGCCCATTTCGGGGCTTCTTCTCATGTAAATCTGGATAGGGTACACGGTTGCCATTGGCATCCAGAACGATTTCCCGCCAGCCATATTCCCCAGCCATCACCTTATCCAGAGTAGCCTCCAGGCCATTGATCCCAGCCAGTTTGTAAAGTGATCTGCTATTTGTCACAGGATCATAGCCATTGGATTCTTCACGAACTGAACCCATTAATCGTGCTCCCAGAACACCCTTGGAATAAATCCGGCGCATAGAGGCAAAGTTGTGAATCAGGCCAGGGAGTTTATCCTCGTTAAATGCACGGATGATGTTATCCAGCTCCGCTTCACTGATTTTGTTTGAGATCTGGATCGATGAGTTCTTCTTGCCCATATTCAGGCGCTTTAAAACAGCATCTCTGGTTACCGAACTATGTCGGGATATGATTTGGGCGATATCGTTGAATACTTTTGCCTGAGTCTGGTCATTTCGCTCAGCCCAGGTATTTACTGCTCCCCGGTCAATATCGATTTGATAGTAGCTTATACTGCTAACCAGAAGGTTCCCACTGGCATCATAAATTGCTCCTCTGCGGGGGATCAGGATTTCTTTGCGGGGGATATAGCGAACCCGACGGAGATGAGCAAAATTGAAGGGATCAAGGATCTGGATCGAAAAAAGGTATGCACTCCACAAGACTGCGGCAGCAGCAAAGATCAGAACCAAAGTATAATAACGTGATTGCATGGCTACTTAATCGAGCATTATTTCCACGTTTTTAGCTTCGGCTTTAGATGCGATCAGGTCTATGATCGTATATGAATTCTCGCTTTTGTCCGGAGCTGGTTCGTGCACGTAGATCACGCGTCCCTGTTCATGTTCCGGAATAAACTGGCTCAGTTCAACCCTCACCAAAGAGGCAATATGTCTTCCACTACGCAGATCATCATGTTCCACCAGCAGCTCAGTATTGATATTCTTTTCGGCAAAGTAGGTTTTTTCCACGTCAGATAGCCTGCGTGTATCCGCAACCACCCGATTGTTATTGAAGAAGTTTAAAAATCCACAAATCGCGGCAAGAATTACCAGAATGATAAGTCTTCCTCTCACTTTCATTTTTCCCCCTTGATCTTTTCTGCCGCGCGCAATTTAGCGCTACGGGATCGTGTATTCTCCTGGATCTCGGCCTCTGATGCCATCAGGGGTCGGGTGGTTAATATCTTTAGCTGTTTCTTGTGGTCACATACACAGTGCATTATCGCTGGAGGGCAGATGCACGCTGTGGCTGCCAGGCGAAAAGCATGTTTTACAATCCGGTCTTCCAAAGAGTGATAGCTGAGCACTACAATCCTTCCACCTGGATTCAATAGATTGATGGCATCACTCAGACTGTAACTCAGTGCTGCAAGTTCATCATTTACCGCAATGCGAATAGCCTGAAAGATTCTTACTTTGGTCTTCAGGGATTCCGTGCTGCCTACTCCAACTACTGATTCGATGATGCGAGCCAACTGACTGGTACTCTGAATCTGGCCATTCAGCCTCTCTTTATCAATGGCCCTGGCAATACGGCCGGCAGCGTTTTCTTCGCCATAATCCTTGAATATCCTGCTTAAGCCCTGCACATCATAAGTGTTCACCAGTTCCAGAGCACTGAATTCCTGGTCGGGATCCATCCGCATATCCAGATCTGCGTTTTTATCAAAACTGAAGCCTCGTTCTGCTTCATCAAGCTGGTGCGAGGATACTCCCAGATCAAAGAGAATGCCATCAATACCCTTTACCTTATTATAAGCAAGCTCTGTGCGCAGATTCCTGAAATTACTCTTGATCAGCACCGGTGTATATCCGGACAGAATCTTTCCGGCTTGCTCCAAAGCCTCAGGATCCTGATCAAAGGCATAGAGTGATATCTCTGGCTGCCTTTGAAGCATTGCCAAAGCGTGTCCTCCACCTCCCAGCGTGGCATCAACATAGACCTTGCCCGCTCTCAGATTCAAGAGTTCCAGACAGGTTTCGGCCATCACCGGGACGTGGTAGCTGCTCATAGCTGATAATCCTCGCTATTGAAGTTCACCTTGTGGGATTGCAGCTTGCTGGCACGAACCTGCGCATAGACTTCCGGATTCCACAGTGAGATATAATGTCCTTCGCCCTTGATGATCACACTGTCATCAATCCCTACCTCGGATAATAGCATTTCGTGGATGCGAACGCGTCCGGGGCCTTCCAGCACCTGCTCCATCATGGCAAAATCTATCAATTGAGTGCGTAATTGCTTCGATCGGTCATTGCCAAGTTTCAGGCGTTCAAGAGTGCTTTTCCAGCTGTCAAGAGGGTAAATAGCAATGGTATTGTTTGGCCCCAGAGTTACCACAACACTTTTGAGTGCTTCTTCTGCAAATTTCTTCTTGAAACTTGCCGGAATGATCACCCGCTGCTTGTGAACCGAGTTCTCAAAGATACCTAAAAATTCACCGGACATAAGCGACACCTTTTTTTATTCCTTTCAGCCAAATTTGAGCTTTTCCTTATCAGATCGTGCGTTCAGGGCAGCTCGTTTTGAACAATTTTGAGTTTTTATGAGTTATTCTGACATCCTGTGCTACCTATATGACACTCCACTTTTCTTGTCAAGTTCATTTTGAGGTTTTTTTGTTTTTCTTTCTGTGAGACTGTCCAGAAATCCATACGTCATTACGCGGCTTCCTTTGTGTTCTTTGAGAAAAGCAGGTCGAGATGTTGCCAGTCGAGCTTTTCTTGACAGATTTGGGAGATATTTAAAGATGCAATCAGCGAGTCATCCTGAAGGATATGCTGTCCCTTATCGATCAATTCTTTCAGCCAGAGGGAATTTGCCAGATTAGCGGCAGTCTCGACCGACTTAAGGCCATATCTGCCTGACATGACCTTTTTGATCTTTCGGTTGTATCTCTCAGATGCGTTGGACGTAAGACTTTTAGAGAGGTTTGGCCAGTGCTTGATGATATTGCTGACAACGTACTCGGCAGCGGGTTTTGGAAGAATGGTTATGAGTTCTCTTATACCTTTCTTCCTTCCGCTGACCGTATCTCTCCTAAACACCTTGATCACCTTTATCTTGAACCGGCGTTCCTCTGCTTCAGGGAGATGGCACTTTGATATCCTGGCAAAGAGGTTTCTGATCTTATGGAACTTGCACAGTTGGTGTGGTACCTTAGGAAAGACAGCCAACCTGCCGGCCTTCAGAGACAGACTGCCATCACTAACAATGAGTCTGGGATCCTTTTTGTAGATTTGCTTGAAGGTCCTTAAGCACTCTTCATAAGACTCCTTGGTAGTATTCGGGTAGATATTTGTATAAAGTGGAAGCTTGGTTACAAAGTCCACGATCGTGATCACATAGTGGGGAACGCTGTTTATCTTGATGTACTTCTCATCAATACTGATCTTACCACTCCATTTGGCGATTGAGTTCAGGATCAGGCTGGGCAGATCTTCAATTTCGTGCCAGAGATTTGATACTGTTGACTTGCTGACGTTGAGCAGCAGGGCAATGGTCTGCAGGTTCAGCCCGCTTCCAACCAGATAGTGGACCAACATACATAGGTTTTTCCGCTTCAGACCGCTTTTCAAACCTGATTCAATCTTGGGCTCAACTCTCTTGACCTTGGCTTGCTCCAGCAACCCATCACAGATAACCGGGACATTATGCTGGTCTGCCAATAAGCGCAGGATGCTTACAGCTCCACTTCCACAGGTCTTTTGGAGCAGCAACTTCTGTGTGAGCCTAAGCAGCTTCAGACTACAGGTTTGTGAAAGATATTTCTGGAAAGTTGCCAGAGACATCTGTTTCTCATGCTCTTTCATGAACTTGCGATGCATGTCCGTAACGGGTAGCAGGATATTCCTGGCTAAAAAGTCCTCCAGCAGCGGTATGCAAGCTACCAGATCAACTTTCCGGCTGAGAAAAGCCAGAATATCAAAGCCGTGCTGCTCAAATTCTCGCCAGTAGTTATTGACGTTTCTGCGATCCGCATAACTAAAAAACTTGGCAATAACCTGAAATGTACAAAGCCGGGATCCGTCTTTTCTCAATAGCAGCCGTAGAAACACCATAATAAACTTAAGATTGGCAACGGTATGCGGCAATCTGAACCTAATTGGAACGTTAATCGACACTTCAATGTGATCGTTGTCTGTGCTGAGACAGATATCCTGCTTTTTAGCGACATTTTTCTTCATTTTGACACCTCAAATAGACGTTATTCTGGGTGCCATTATGGTGGGCAAGCGATATTTGTAAAGACATATTTTGCATTATTTTATATACACTTTTTGTCCACTTTTCAGCCTCTTAAAATGCCATTAAACGACGCGTTTCTGTCCAGGATACAAAAAGGCTGTCCTTGGGGTGATCGTGCCTCAGAATGCTTGTTGTCAATTATGGATTTGATGCATAGAAACACTGTTTCGCCCACTTTTCTTCCACTGCTTTGTCGCAAGTAACTGAAACTAATGATTGTCTTGGTGGACTGTCTCCTTTCTGTAAACCCTCATTTAAAACTTCAAATCTCCCCCGCATTTTGATGCACTTGGACATAACATATGATTCCCAGTAACCTTACGCAGTATCCACAACATATTGATCTCTTGGAAGTTAGCATACATTTAGTACTTGATTCTTCGGGCAGATCATCTTTTGGGCTTGGGCAGTTGAAGTTTTGGTGATTGGTTTGAAGTTTTCAGTGAGGGTCTATATGCATTAAGCGATCTACTTTATGCCCGGGGTGGCGGTTCTGGAGTGGAAAGCTCCTGCTTGCCACAGCGAGCTTGAGCTCGCTTCTGGAGTTTGGACATATCTTATTGGTTTACTAGCATGTTTTCAGACCTTTTTGGGAATAGTTTGAGGGATTCTTGCAGAGAATCAGTCGATCTTAGCTCTTTACGCATCAGGTTAACCAGATCATTGCATGACGGTCGTACAGAACCCTTTCTCCATCTAGGTTGCGGTAGGTAGTTATCACCCCGGGAATGGCCGAAACAAGAGAGACTTGCCAGCAGCATCATACTATATGCTGCGATCAGTAGAGCAGGTGTTTTAATGACAGATTCAGCGTTCCAGACCTGAGCCTGTCCCACGCCCAGATTATTCTTCTCGTCTCTATGATTCACTTCGATTTCCCAACGGTTGAGGTATTCCTGGATGATTGTTTTAGCGCTAAGATCGTGATTGTCTGTCAGAAGATATGCCGCACGCTTGTAGAGTTGTTTGTTGCCATATGACTTGTAGGGTTTGGGAGCTATCACGATCAACCTCAGCTCCTTTTCACCTGCACCCCTTTGCCATAAGACATTATGAACCTCTTTGTACCTGACTTTACGGCGCTTCTTTCCCAAGAATAGCTTTGTTTTCTTGTACTTTATGTCTTCATTCTGGCGAACTTCCAGAGGAGAAAACTTCTCGGGAGAATAGATTCTTCGTGAAGCTGTTGTATCCCTGAAGCAGAGCTTGGCATCGAGTCTGCACCTTGCTACGATATGGGTTCTGTCCAGTTCAGCTTTGAAAACGGTAGAGTTACAGAATGATCCGTCTGCCACAATCAGCAGATTCTTTTTATCTGCTCCGGCTACATCATAGTCTTTGCGAAGTTGCTTTGCCCTTTCCAGGAACGCCAGACAAAGATTGTTCTTGCCTTTCAATACCCGGTATTCCTCAAGTTCTTCCGGAGTGGCTTTCTTGCCTGGTTTCTTTACAGCCGGAACATTATCCACCGCAACCGGTACACCACGACAAACGTGAAGGTGTATGTTTTGCCTGATAAGATCATGAGTGATTTGCTTGTAGAGGGGAAGCAGGGCAGAAAACTGCAGAACCCTGTGTCCGTAGATAAAGTTTGGATGGAAAGGTGGAGACAGGGGATCAAGATAATACTGGGTTAAGGGTATCTTTTTTCCAGCCTTTTTGATCTTGGTATCATCAACAGCGAGGCTGATATAGTTATTGGGGTAGTATGCTGTCGTTTCTTCTATAATGGGCTGGAACAATTTAGTATCGTTCCACTTGCTTCGTGAAAACAACTTGTAGTACAAGCTCCAATCATCATCCTCTAAACCACCATATACCATGCTTTGAGTAATAGTATTGCGACTTGGGTTCAGCAGCAGACAAAAGGCTATTCTTAAGGCATTACAAAGAGTCCTCTTCTGTTGAAACACCCTGTCCCACTTCAGCATAAAACCATATACAGCCTCGCTGAGCATCATGATTTCAACCCTCCACTTTCGGCGAGCGATAGATATCCCTATACTCACTCAGTCCAAAAGTATTGCGGTCTGTTTTAATGAACCTGTCCATGCGATTAACCTTCTTTAGCAAAGCTGAAACAATGGACTCCCTGTACAGCTCAACCCCGAACTTGTCTTTGCACTTGATGATAATCTCGTTAACATGCATTGGCATCTTCTCACTCTTAAGTAGCTGATAGACATACTCTACCTGTGATATACGCTTCTCATTGTCATCTGAAGCTTGCGCTGACTCGCCTTTCATTGCCTCTCTGACAGCTCTCAACTGAGCCTTAAGCTTAAGTTCTTCCACTTCCAGAATGGCTTGACGGATATCTTCGTCTTTCATGTTGGACTCCTTATATCAGTTTGGAGTCATTATTGAAATATGAGTAGGTATGTCAAGCATTATTTTGATTATCTACACAAAATGTCCAAACTCCAGCAGCGAGCTTGAGCTCGCTTCTGAAGCCCAGTATAAACAGGATGGGGATGTGTCAGTTACAATTTGATTCGTCATGGACTTAGTATGTGTTTCTTGAAGGATAAGCATTAGCTATAATAGAATAATCCTGGGAATAGGTTTTGTTACACACCTCCCGTCCGAAAATCGCTAATCCCCTGCATAAACTGATTCATCATTTGCTCTGAAAATACATAGTCTCTGTCGTTAGGGTCAATAGTTCGTTTGATATCCGCCATCAGATTCAGGAAATTACCTTCTGCACGCTCTGCCGCAAGTTTTCCCAATCTGTAGCCGAGGTTTTTTTTGTAGCCTTTGATACCATTGATACCGGGATTGATCACCAGGAATCTGACCTTTGCTGCGGCAATCCTGTCGCTGACATTCAGAAAATCCTGGCAAGCTGGTTCATCCATCTGATCCTCATACTCGCCGGTAATTGGCTCTGGAAAGCAATCCGATAGGAGCACAATGGCATTGGACATACCTGTAACCTGGAATCTGCTATGTTCCAGAGTCTGTAAAGCCAGTTTGATCCCATCTGCCAGGGGAGTTTTACCCTTGGGAACCAAAGTGTTTATCGTTCCAATCACATGACGGACATTGCTCGTGGGGTAATGCAATATCTGCGCGTGATCTTCCTGAAAAACGATCAGACCAAGTTTATCTTTCGAAGCACTGGCTTGAGCAGTGAGCATCGAGATAATTTTTTCGATATACTTTAAAATCCATCTGACAGAATTGCTGATATCCAACACCAACATGATGTTGAAGCTTTGCTTAAACTGATATACGGGATAACGGAAATGCCTTTCGGCTACCTTGATTTCAAAAGGTTCTCGTGAGAATGATCCATCGGAGATTGCCGCCTTGATGGTCTGATAGATTGCTAACTGCGCATTACCATACTTTGTTGCTGACCATGAAGCTATCGGTCCAACAGCTTGATGCATTCCTGCACCATGTTTGAAGCCGATGATCTGTTTGCGTTTGAAGCCTATTTTACCGATCTCATGGCTTGTCAGCTGGACATCAAAAGTGGTATTGGAATCCGTGGATTGTTCTCCCATTCCTTTTACAACGGTTTTTACTTTTGGATCGTTAACCAGCTTGTTCCTAACATAGTTGAGAGCTATTGTAGCTACTTCTTTCAGGCTCATGGGATCGGCAAACAAGCGATTGAATGGGGATGGTGCTGAAGCAGTAAAATCCGCTCCAAACTCTATGTACTTGTAATCAGGATTAGATAGCAAAGAGTATATACTTTGTAAAACTTCAAGAGTTTCCGGCCGGTTCTCATAATACTGCCACACCTTATCCCAGCTATTGAGTAACGCTACTTCTGCGGCAGTAAGTTCTTTATGCTGAATTTGCTTGATTATCAGTTTGACCAGACTACGCCTAAGGGTGTAGTCATCGCTAGCCTCGCTACCGAGTAACAAACTCAGTTCGGCGAGACTTTCCCGGATTTTTTTGATGGGCTAAGGTAACCTCCTTTCAGTATGCTCAAGTTCTGCACATCGTAATCCATGGAGAAAGGCCGTTCCGGTTCACGGTCTTTTTTGATGCCGTCAAACCAGCTATCTATATCGGAAGCATTCACTGCCTTTTTTAATCCTCCGTCACGGGTTCGATGCAGCAAGGCAAGCTTCATCGCCATTTTTATGTGTTTACTCTCGACTTCGGGCTTCAATTCCAGTGCAGCATAAGCTATGGCAGTTTTGATGATAACAATCTCCGGTCGATGCCCATCGACCACATAGTGGACACAGAAATCGGCTACGTTTTTCACTAAACTCTCTGGTATCTTGATTTCTGGGAGCATCTCCCTGGCAGCTAAAATGGTCTGCTTCATCATATCGCTCAAGTCTTTGAAGCTTTCCATAAAGCTGGCAGGGTCTGCTTCAAATGCATAGTTGCGGCGAATGATCTCCAGTCTGTCCTGGGGGTTGCGGAGGGTATTGATGGTTACTGATAGGGGGAAACGATCCAGAATCTGCGGCCTGAGCTCTCCTTCTTCGCTATTCATGGTGCCGATGAGAAGGAATCTGGCATCGTGCTCCACGGAAAATCCTTCCCGCTCGACGGTGCAGACCCCGGAGGCTACCACATCAAGCAAGCTGTCGGTGATATGATCCGGAATCAGATTCACCTCATCAATATAGAGTATTTGTCTGTGAGCCTTGGCCAGGAGACCGGGAGTAAATATCTTATCACCTGTCTTTAGCAGTCTATCCACATCAATTCTACCGGACAAATTCTCTTCCGAGATGTTCATGGGCAGATTTACCACTTCCATTTCTCTCTCTACTATGGTGTTGGTCTGCAGTGATTTACATTGTGGACACCATCTGTCGGGTTCTTCTGGGGAGCAATTGTAACTACATGACTCATGAACCTTGATCAGTGGTGCAATCTGAGGTAAGCCGTTAACAGCAGTGCTCTTGCCGGTTCCCTTGGTCCCACGAATCAATACTCCGCCGATCCGGGGGTTGACCAAGTTCAGGATCAAGGCCAAGCTTAAATCGTCCTGACCGATAATCGCCATAAAGGGGAAACGATACTTAATCATACATGCTCCTGGTTACTATCTAATTGTTTCGGATATTCTTCTATCATTTTTCATGGTATCCAATTCCTGTCAACCACAAATTCTGCCGCATCCTTGCTCATCCTGATTTGTCAGCATAACGGGGAATGCTATCATGGCTATAGACCCTCACTGAAAACTTCAAATCCAATCACCAAAACTTTA
>JALNYD010000088.1 GCA_023230025.1 Candidatus Cloacimonadota bacterium
ATGCCCTTGATCGAGATCATCTTTGATTTTTATGACAAACTGAAAACTGTATCCCGGGGCTATGCTTCATTGGACTATGTATTCAAGGACTTTCGGGTATCCCAGGTTGTGAAGGTGGATATCCTGATCAATGGCGAAAAGGTGGATGCCATGAGCTTCATTTGCCATCAGGATAAAGCGCACAATTGGGGGAAAAGCGTTACTGACACTCTTTCGGATGTGATACCGCGGCATATGTTCAAAATAGCCCTGCAAGCCAGCATAGGTGCCAAAATCATTGCTCGCAGCACAATCAACGCCATGCGCAAGGATGTATTGGCCAAATGCTATGGCGGCGATGTTTCCCGTAAACGGAAGCTGCTGGAAAAACAGAAAGAAGGCAAAAAGAAAATGAAGGAGATCGGTAACGTAACCGTGCCTCAGGAAGCCTTCCTGGCAGTTTTGAAAGCAGATCGGGATTGAAATGAAGCCCTGGCTGACAGCATTGATCCTGCTGTTGATAAGCCCGATGCTTGCGGCCATCACTATTGCTGAAATCAGCTTTGATGCCGATTTCAGCGTTTCCGGAGCGGAGCTAAGGAAAGCCTCTGGACTGGTTCTCGGGCAGGAATATGAGCCCTCAAAAGTAAGCCAGGCAATTGCCGGGATTCAGGCTTATCTGCAAAGCCAGGGTGACTACTACGTGCTGGTGTTCAATCCGGAACTCATTGCCCTGGATGCGCAACACATCCATTTGCAGTTCAGGCTGAGACGGATGGCGGATAGTGGGGCTGTCCGGATCAAGTATAGTGGTTTGCGGCATTTTTCCCTCAGTACTCTGCACAATCTGGCCTATACTTCGGAGGAAGGGGAGTATGCTCTGGTGGATTTACCCAGGATCATGCAAAGGGTTTTGGAACTGTATCAGGAGCGGGGCTACCTGTTTGCCAGGGTGCAGCTTGATTCGATCGTATATGAGCAGGGCCTGGTAGCCTATATCCAGATTCAGGAGGGGAAGATCTTTGAACCCCAGAGATACCATTTTCGGGGAAACAAGGTTACCCGGGAAGCCACCATATTGAAAAACTCCGGATTGCTGGGGGAAAAGATCATTACTCCCACCAAGCTGTTACAGGCGGAGCAAAATCTGAACAGCAAGTCCTATATCACCAGCAGCAGGATTTTGCCGGTAGATGATACGAGCCTGTTGTTTGATATACAGGAAGGCCGCATGACCTATCTGGAGGGAGTATTGGGCTTGAGTGACGAATCCGGAAAACGCAAACTATCCGGAATGGTGAATATCGATTTTCAGAACCTTTGGGGAACTGACCGAGCCATCAACCTGTATTGGCGCAGCACTCCGAATCAATACTCCGAGCTGAAGTTTCGCTATCATGAGGCGGGTTTGCCCAGTTTGCCCCTGGGAGCAGATCTGGAGCTTGCCAGAAGCAGTCAGGATACTCTGTGGATCATCAGCAGCATGGGTGCTCAAGTATACTATCAAAGCCTCTATCAGAAATATGGGATCAGCGGTTATGGGCAGTCTGTATTGCCTGGCTCTGGCAATTCCGAGTTTGAGAAGAGTAGTTCCCAAAGCATCGGTGCCTTCTGGGGCTATCAGAATATCCTTGGCGAACGCATACCCCAGCGGGGAGTGAAGCTAAATGCCAGCTATCAGTATATCTTTGGTGAGGATTCAAACAATGGCAGTTTCCAGGCCGATGCCAGGATCTATCATCCCATTCGCAACAGGTGGATTGCGCATTTAGGCACAAGTGTGAAATCCTATGAGAAGTCGGAAGTGGCGGAATATGACCGCTTTCGCATGGGTGGGCACAATTCACTAAGGGGATTTCGGGAGGATGAGTTTCAAAGCTGGCGCCTGGCCTGGCTGAATGCGGAGCTACGCTATATGCTGGGGCCTCAAAGCATGATTTATGCGTTTTACGATCATGGATTTATGGCTTTGGATGATTCACGCCTGAAAATGGACCTGTTTTCCGTTGGAGCGGGGATCAGTATCGATACCCGGATCGGTATTTTGAGTCTGGGCTATGGCTTGCCATATCGGGATAATAGCTTTACCGATATAGGTTTAGGTATGATTCATATGGGTGTAGATGTCGCCCTGTAAAAAAAAACCTTGCCAAGAAAAGCGAGCTTTTTAACATGTCCCCAATAATACAGAGTATATAGTCGTGCGTAAGGACTGTGTGAGGGATTGATCAGGCTTCCAAGCCTATCCTGCCTCAATAAAATGCGATCGGCAATATTTTTTAAGACAAGACCAAAGCAAAAAAAACAAAAAACCTAAGTTACGCCCCAAAAGGGGTATTACTTATGGAGGAATCAATGAAAAAAGTTATCTTACTCACATTACTCGCTATGATGCTGCTCAGCATGCTTGCCATGAGCGCTTGCAAACCAAAACCGGTTGAAGAGCCCATGACCGAAGAAGCTCCTCTTGAAGAAGCTCCTGTAGTGGAAGATTCTCTCGCTGTTGAAGGCGAAGTGACTCCTGAAGCACCTGTTACTGAGTAACAAAAACCTACCAAGTCATTAACAGTCCTTAAAAAACGGGCATTAGTGCCCGTTTTTTTTTAGCGTTAAAAAAACCTTGCCAGCTTTGATTAAATCAGAAAACATGGTTCCCGTCCTGAAAAGAACTCTGGTAACTTGCTGGGGATATCATGTATTTTTAGGATATATAAGCAAATAAGGACGCCAAAGATGAAAATCCTCGTGATCAATTGTGGGAGTAGTTCGCTAAAGTATGAAGTCTATGAGATGCCCTCCCAACAGAGCTTGGGCAAAGGTCTGATCGAACGGATCGGCTTGAATGATGCCATAATCTCGCAAAACTATCAGGATCAGAAGTTTCAAAAGCAATGCGAGATTCCTGATCATCGCTGTGCTTTTGAATTTATGATGGAAGCATTATTGGATCAGGATCATGGCATTTTATCCAACCTCGGCGAGATAAAGGGAGTTGGCCACCGGGTGGTGCATGGAGGCGAGCAGTATTCCGAATCCGTGCTGATTGATGCGGATGTATTGCGAGCAATAGAAGCCAATATTGAGCTTGCGCCATTGCACAATCCTGCTAATCTGACGGGAATACATGAGAGTCAAAGGGTTTTCCCAGGGGTTCCGCAGGTGGCTGTTTTTGATACGGCATTTCACCAGACACTGCCTCCCAGCGCTTATCTCTATGGCATTCCCCGGGAGTTTTATGAGAAATACCGCATCCGGCGTTATGGCTTCCACGGCACCAGTCATCGCTATGTAGCGGGGATTGCTCTGCAGATGCTAAAACGCAGCAAGGATAATACCAACCTGATCACCTGTCATTTGGGTAATGGCGCTTCGATCACCGCGATTCAGGCCGGACAATCTGTGGATACCTCAATGGGTTTCACACCTCTGGAGGGGCTGATGATGGGAACCCGTAGCGGGGATCTGGATCCCTCGATCATCTTTTATCTGGAGGAGAGGGGTTTTGATTTTCACGATCTGCACAGCATTTTGAACAAGAAAAGCGGCTTATTGGGTCTTTCAGGTATTTCCAGCGATCTCAGAGATATTGAAACCGCAGCAGAGCAGGGAGATCTGAATGCGCAAGAAACCCTGGAAACTTATGCCTATAGGATACGCCGCTATATTGGTGCCTATGCTGCAAATCTGGTGAAAGTGGATGGCATTGTGTTTACCGGAGGAATCGGTCAGAATGCCGTGAAAATGCGTGAACGTATTTGTAATCGGCTGGAAAACGTTGGTATTCACATCAACCACGAGTTAAACCGCCGTGTAGGTGGTGGTGCAGGCATCATATCACAGCCCTATTCGCCAGTGAGCATCCTGGTGATTCCCACCAATGAGGAACTGCAAATAGCCCTGGATGCCGCAACCATCATTAATCCTGGGTTGGATGCAATCGTTATCTAAGTAATCAAGGAGTTTGGATGAAAAAGTTTTGCCTCGGGCTTTCTATGCTGATTATGTTTATGGGGCTTTGGGCTGATACGGGGATACGCGGGATTCGGGCTGAGGATTACCAGGGAGTAGTCTGTCGTCTGGTTCTGGATTTGAACCAGGATGCAAAGTTCACAGTGCAGCAGAAACCTGAGGGTTTGCAGATCAATATTGAAAACTTCGATGGCAGAGATGCCAAAAAACAGCTCAACAGCTCGCTGATCCGGGAACTTCAGGTAAATACCCACGGAGTGTGGGTTGCTACTATCAAGGGTTTACGCTATGAAATGATGCAGCTTTCGGAAACCAGGCAGGCAGTGGTTGATCTGTTCAGCAATCCCCAGAATCTGGAAGGGAAGCTTGCCATCGCCCGATTCTATAGCGACCGGGGAAAATATGCCAGTGCTGATGAAGCTTTTTATGCTCTGGACAGGGGATATCCAGGTAACGATAACGTACTGTATTACTGGGGAATATTGCTCAAACGCCGGGGCAGTAACAGAGCTAATGTCAAACTCGGCCAGATCCCGGAAAGCAGTCCCTATTTTGATGCCGCACAGGAACTGATTCAAAGCGGCAGATACATTCCACAGCTACAGGAGGCTGATGTTCAAGCCAGCATTGAAGCTGACGCACTGGATGAAGTTGCCCTGAGAGATTCCATCTACAAGGTGGATTCACTGGTGGTGGCCGCACCGAAGCTCAGCTTGCGACACCCCAAACCCAAAGCCCTGGATGTGATTGCTGAGATTGCCTCCCAGCATTTCATTCTGGCTCTGCTCGTTTTTGTCAGCACTTTGGTGATAATCAGCATTCTGGTTTTTGGGAGCAGACAGGGTAAGACCAAAAAAACTGAATCATCCATTGGTTTAGAAGCTATGGCGCTACAACGGATGGTACATCGTCTTCTGGCAGATGGCTGGACTCACAAAGAGATTGCCCGGGAGCTAAAAATCGGGGTGAATGATGTGACTTTCATTGCCAACCAGGCACCTCCCCCTGCTGATGAGAGTGAAAGTAATGATTCATAGTAAAAGCTGGGGGCTGCTGCTCTTGTTGCTTTGGGCAGGAAGCATGCTCAATGCTCTGATCCAGGATTCAGCATTTATGCCACCTGTGCGCAGTTTGATGAAAAGCAGCCTGATTGCCCGCAATCCCTGGCATGAACACTATGCAAGCCGTTTGCGGGATGAAGGGCTCACCCATCCTTTTGAATCATCCCAGGGCTTTTTGCGGCATCTCAAATCCGCTCTCTTGATTGATGATGAGGATGTAAACCTGATCTCCTACCGGGATCAGGAATCCGGTTTTGGGGCTGATCTCAAAGTGTTGGCCGGTTATGAACACAGCTTCATTGATGATGAGGACTACCAGTTTTGGTACAAAGGACTGGATCTCAAGGCATCTGCAGGGAAAAGGTTGCATCTGTTCAGCCGCTGGTATAATGGAGCCTTCTATGGCAATCTGGATGCTGCGGAAGAGGATCCTTTGGTGGATGGCTATTTCAAGCGTTTTAACCAGCGCATACAACTGGACAATGTTAATGGCGCAATCTCCTATGATGCAGAGAATTACAGCCTTGCTTTAGGCCGGGGTACTTTTCAGATCAGCCCCTCCGTCAGCGGCAGCATCATCCTTTCAGACCGCGTGAATGACTACGCTTACTTCCTGGCAGAAGGCCGTGCCGGAGCTTTTAGCTTCAGCTTTCTGCACGGGTCCCTGATGGCAGATAGCACCTATAGCACTATGCAAAACAATATTGTGAACGATCGCAACTATCCGGATAAGTTCATCGCTCTGCATCAAATGAACTATCGTCCCAATCAAGCTTGGGACCTGTATCTGGGAGAGAGCGTGATCTATGGGAATCGTAGCATTGATCTGAACTACATCCTGCCCAACAGCTTCTGGCGCGCGGTGGAGCATAACCTTTGGGATCGGGACAACGTTCTGATCTATGGCGGGATCATCCACCGCATGAATCCGGGATTGACTCTTTATGGGCAGGTAGCCATTGATGAGTTCAGCTATGGCAAGGTCTTCAGCAACTGGTGGGGCAATAAGTATGCCCTGCAAAGCGGAATCGCATATACAACAGTGAATAGCTCTACTAATCTGGAGATCACTGCTGTGCGGCCATACACCTATGCCCATTTTCAAAACCACACCATGTATTCCCATGATGGCCGCCCACTGGGCTATCCGCTGGGTTCAAACGTTGCCAATATCACTATGGAACACTACCAGGTTTTCAATGACTTTTTGGATGGAGCGATCAACCTGAGCTATTCCTATCGCGGTTCCGAGGGATCGGATTGGCGGGAGAATTATCACGATGTCTTTGCTGGGCAAATCGATGATGCTGAGGTTAAATGGTTTGCTGGCGAGATCAGCCGGGATTATGCCATCAGTGGCTATCTTGGATTGCAATTATTCTGGCATCACGAGCTTTTGCTGAGTTATCAGGGAAAGTATCTGGAAGATTGGCAACACAAAGTATCTGGCTGCTGGCAATTCAAGTTTTGAGGTGTAATAATGAGAGCTTTTGACCGCATGGAATGGCCTCGTAAGTTCAAGCTGAAAGGCAGTGTGCTGCTCCTGATAGTCATAGGCGTAATCCTGGGGCTTTTGATTCAACAGTGCCAGAACAAGCGGATTGCCGATAGTGTAGAGATCTCTGATCTCAGCTTCAATGCCTGGGGCAATCAATACATCGAATTGGGTTATGATATTGAGAACAAGGGGAACAAGCCTTTGAAACTGAAGCTGCTGGCTAAAGTGTGGGACCAGCAAGAGATCGAACTGGCCAGTGCCTTGTTTGAAGTGGAAGTTCCCGCTAAAACCAGGCAGACCCGCTCTAAAATGCTGGATCGCCTGCATCGCAGCCTCAAAGAAGGAGAACACCCCGGCAGGGCACATATCAGCCTCTATCAATAACCCAGGCTTTGACGAAAGTTCTTGCCAGCATCACACTTTCTACCTATTATCTATTTAGGACTGAAAACACGACTGAGTCCCAAGGGACTTTGAAAGCCGGGCACCCCGGATTTTAAAGGCTGTTGGGACTTTTTTTCAGCAAGGAGAATCATCATGACAAAACGCATAGATTTAAACACCGAACAAGACACCATTGATTTGGCTCATTATATCGCTCCGTTGTTGGGTCCCGGCTCTGTGCTGACCCTCTATGGGGATTTGGGCAGCGGCAAAACCTTCTTTGTGAAAGCCCTGGGAGCATTCCTGGGTGTTCAGGAAGAGATCGATAGCCCTTCATTTGTAATCTTCAAAGAATACCATTGTGGCAGATTTCCCCTTTATCATCTTGACCTCTACCGTCTGAAAAGTGAGGACGAACTGCTGGATCTGGGGCTGTTTGACATGCTGGAAAGCGGCATCACAGTGATTGAATGGCCAGAGTTGGCAGAAAGCTTCCTGCCCTATCAAAGCCTGAAACTGAAGTTTGGTTTTGAAGGCGAACACCGATTTGTGGAGATCAGTCCGGAAGCAAGCCTGGAAGAATCGTTTAAATAGATCCCATAGGCAGGTGCTTCGAAGCCCTTTAGCTGATTTCCCCAGCCGGTTCTCGTGAGTGGATTTTCTGGCATCTGCAGAGCGGAGAAGCCAGGAGACAGAGAAATCATTTGACACCAGCCTGCTGCTTCAATATCTTGTCCGCTAAGATAAGAGGAAAGAACAATGAAAATTAAAATGACTAGAGAGTTCATCCACAAGCTGCCCAAGACTGATCTGCACGTGCATCTTGACGGTAGTGTACGGCCAGAAACCATTATTGATCTGGCCAGGGAGTTCAAGATCGAGCTTCCCACCATGGACGTGGAAGAACTGCGTAAACTAATCGTATGCGGTGAGCATACCAAAAGCTTGGAAGACTATTTGCGCGGGTTCAACATTGTGAACCTGGTGCTGCAGAATAAAGATGGCCTGAAACGTGCTGCCTATGAACTGGCAGAGGATGCGGCCAAAGAAAACGTGCGCTACATGGAAGTTCGCTATTCCCCAATCCTGCATACTAATGGCGGATTGAAGCTTACCGAGATTTCCCAGGCAGTGATTGATGGGTTGCAGAAGGGCGAACGGGATTTTGGGATTCAGACAGGGGTGATTATCTGCGGTATTCGCAATATGGATCCCACCACTTCTCTGAAACTGGCAGAGCTGGCGATTGCCTTTAAAAACAAAGGTGTGATCGCTTTTGATCTGGCTGGGGGAGAATATAACCATCCCGCCAAAGATCACAAGGAAGCCTTTGATCTGGCGCTGAAGAACAACCTCAACATCACCATTCATGCCGGTGAGGCTTATGGCCCGGAATCCATCCATCAAGCTCTGCACTATTGCGGAACGCACCGCATCGGACATGGTACACGGCTGGTGGAAGATGGCGATCTTCTGAACTATGTGAATGATCACCGGATCCCTCTGGAAATCTGCATCAAGAGCAATCTGCACACCAAAGCAGTATCCAACATCAAGAGCCATCCCATTGATTTCTATATCGACTATGGCTTGAGAGTGACCATTAATACCGATAACCGCACAATCAGCGATACCACCGTAACCGATGAATACATGCTAGCGATCGATAAACTCGGTTTGGATTATTCCACGGTGAAGAACGTCATCCTCAATGGCTTCAAAAGTGCATTTATGCCTTATAAAGAGCGGGTGCGCCTGATCAATCAAACTCTCAAGGATATTGAGGATATTGAGGAAGCGGAGCTGAAAACCAAGATCAAAGTAAAGGAAAACCTCTAAATCATGCATAGCGCAATCCGGGAATCGCTGACCATAGCTCAGCGAACGCTTGATAACTTCATTCTGGACGATCAGAATATTCAACGCATTGCCGATATCGCCCTGCTCATTGCAGAATGCTATCGCCGCAGGGGCAAAGTGATCATCTTTGGCAATGGGGGCAGCATGTGCGATGCGATGCATTTCGCCGAAGAACTGACCGGCAGATTCCGCAAGGACAGACCACCCCTGCCAGCGATTGCGATCAGTGATCCTGCCCATATCACCTGCGTAGGCAATGACTATGGCTTTGACGAGATCTTTGCCCGGGGCGTTCAAGCCTATGCTACAGCGGGAGATGTCATAATTGGCATTTCCACCAGCGGCTCTTCACAAAACATCATCAAGGCTCTGAACAGCGCCAGAAATCTGGATTGCACCACAGTTGCTCTTCTGGGCAAGGATGGCGGAAAACTCGCCGGAACCTGCGATTTTGAAATCATTATCCCCGGCGAAACCAGCGATCGCATCCAGGAAATCCATACTCTCATCCTGCATATCCTGATCCAGGAGATCGAACACGAACTCTTTTATCCGGCTGATAGACCAGCCCTTTTTGCATAGACAAAGGAACATATTATGAAAAAGACAATCCTTGCTTTGCTAATCACCATTTTTGTATGCGGATTGGCAGCAGACTATTATGATGGTATCGGTGATCTGAACCAACAGGCTCTCCTGAATGCCCTCAGAAACCTGATTGATACCAATACCTATTCCAGCTACGATGGCGCTAAAGACTTCCTGTTTCAGGAGCTTGATAATGTGAGTGGAACTGTAAAGTGTATTTACACTGGGCAGGTCTATAACATCAGTTCCAGCTACAACGGGTCATCAAACCCCAATACCGAGCACACCTATGCCCAAAGCTGGTTCAGCAGTAGCGAAAGCAGCCGTAAAAAAGCCGATCTGCATCACCTGTTCATCACAACCATGCAGGTAAACTCCTCCCGCGGTAACCTGCCATTCAACAATGTGGCAAGCACCGCCGCTTCCACGGTTTACTACAGCGATACCCCCTGGCAGAGCTATCGGGGGAATGATAACTGGGGTCATACTGTCTTTGAGCCGGCGGATCAATCCAAGGGAAACGTAGCCCGAGCTCTGCTCTATTTTTATACGCGCTACAATGATGGGCTCAATCAGGGCGGTGTAAATATGATTCCTACCCTGCGTACCTGGCATCAGGCTGATCCCCCCGATAATGCAGAGATTGCCCGCAATCAGGACGTTTTTGAGTTCCAAACCAATCGTAATCCCTATGTGGATCATCCGGAATA
>JALNYD010000089.1 GCA_023230025.1 Candidatus Cloacimonadota bacterium
TAGATTTCCAGGGGGATCAGAGTCATGCCTTGTTCTTCGATTTTGCTTTTAAGGCGGCGGATCTCATGTTTATGAAGCAGGAGGCGGCGGGGGCGTTCTGCATCATGATTGAAGAAGGAGGCTTTTTCCCAGGGGGAGATGTGGAAGTTCATTAGCAGGCATTCGCCATCAGCGATTTTGGCATAGCTATCTTTAAAATTGATTCTTCCAGCGCGGATGGATTTGATTTCAGTGCCTTTGAGGGCAATTCCAGCTTCGATTTTCTGGATTATGTAATATTCAAAGGTGGCGCGTTTGTTGGTGATTGCTTTCACGATTGGATCTCGCTTAAAATCTTGGTTTTCCAGTATTTGGCTTTGTCGATCAAGGCAGCAGGATCGAGATTGACCAATTGGTGGTTTTTCAGCACCTGTTTGCCAGCGATCAGGACATCGCGCACCTGATGTGAAGAGATGGCATAGATCAGGTGGGAATAGGGATTGTACAGAGGTTGACTTTGCAGATGGTTCAGGTTGATGATGCAGAGATCGGCGGCTTTTCCGGGTTCCAGACTGCCGGTGATCTGATCCATGCCCAGCGCTTTGGCGGAATCGATGGTCAACATGGCAAAGGCCTCGCGGGCAGGCATAAAGAGGGGATCGTGGTTCCAGGCTTTGTAGAGCTTAGCGGTGGTGCTGGTTTCTTCCAGGATGTCCAGATTGTTGTTGCTGGCCACGCCATCGGTTGCCATCAGGGTCTTGATTCCCCGCGCTTTCATCTGCGCCATGGGTGCAAAGCCACTGCTGAGCTTGAGGTTGCTATCCGTGCAAATGGCTATGCTGCAATCTGTTTCCCGCAATAGGTCAAGCTCCTCTTCTTCCAGCCAGACACCGTGGGCAAAGATGCAGCGCTGTGCGGTGAAGCCCAGACTGTGCAGATATTGCAGGGGCAGCATCCCGTGCTCTTTGAGGCAGTTATCCCGCTCAACCTTGGTTTCGCTAAGATGAGTGTGGATGATCCAGCCTTCCTCAGCAGCCACTTTGGCACATTCGGCAAGGATCTCCCGGGAACAGGTGTAAATAGCGTGAGGTGCCAAAGCACAATCCACCAGGGCTTGATCCTGATAACGCTCCTTGATCCTGCGCACGGAATCCCGGATCTGAGAGAGTTTACCGCTGAAAGCGTGCTCCAAAATGGCTTCGCTTACGATCACGCGCATACCAGCGGTGGCACAGGCATCGGCGATGCGGTCGATGTGAAAATACATGTCGTTGGCCAGAGTGATGCCGTTTGTGATCATCTCTGCAGCGGCATGCAGAGAGGCGTCATAGACAAAATCCGGAGTCAACATGCGGGCTTCCATAGGCCAGATGTATTTCTGCAGCCAATCATCCAGCGGTAGATCATCTGCCAAACCGCGAAAATAGGTCATCGGGATATGAGTGTGAGCATTGATGAAGCCGGGAGTAATCAGGCAATCGCTGGCGTCAAGCTCCTGAACAGCGGAATATTTGGGATCATCCAGCGGAGAGATGGCGAGGATTTTGCCGTCTTTGATGGCGATCTGATGATGGTCCAGGATGCGGAAGTCCTCATCCATGCAGATGATGCTGCCGCCCTTGATCAGGGTATCGCAAGTAATCATTTTTGCACCTTTTGAGCAGCATCAGGAGGATCAAAGATGCCTTTTGGGGTGATGATGCCGGAGATATATTTTGCAGGTGTGATATCAAAGGAAGGATTCAGGGCAGGGGATCCCGGATTGGCCAGATAGCTGCCATTGATGCGCTTGATCTCATCCTCATCGCGGATTTCGATTGGGATATCCTGGCCTTTGGCGCAACTGAAATCGAAGGTACTCAGGGGAGCGGCAATATAGAATGGCACGTTGTGAGCTTTGGCCAAAACTGCCTTCTCATAGGTGCCAATCTTGTTTGCGATATCGCCATTCAGGCAGATGCGGTCAGCGCCAGTGATCACCACGTCGATCTCGGATTTCCAAAAATAGAATCCTGCCGCAGAATCTGTAATAATGGCATGGGGAATGCCTTCCTGTTCCAATTCAAAGGCGGTAAGCCGTGCGCCCTGGAAGCGGGGACGGGTTTCATCCACGTATACAAAGATGCTTTTGCCCTGTTTATGAGCCTGGCGGATCACCGAAAGAGCAGTGCCATGATCCACTGTGGCTAAGGCTCCGGCATTGCAATGAGTAAGGATGCGGGCGCCATCGGGGATGATCTCAGCACCCAGGATGCCCAGTTCAAGGCATTCACTGGCGCTGTTGTTCGCAAATTCATTGGCAGCTAAAACGCTAACCTGGCGGGCATGCGGCAGATCGGGAATGAACTTCAGAGCGCTTTCATACACATAATTCACACCGATCGAGAGATCCACCGCAGTGGGACGGGTGGAGATCAATTCCTCGCGCGCACTGCGCAGATAGCCGCGGAACTTTTCGTCCGGAGCACTAAGGGCGGCCAAAGCCATAGCAAATGCTCCAGCAGCGCCGATTGCCGGAGCTCCGCGTACCGTCATTTCACGAATTGCCGCAGAAACTTCCAGATAGTTGCTATATTCCCTAATGGCAAAGTCATAGGGAAGCTTGTTCTGATCTATCATCATTAAACGTCCGTGTTCAAACCACACGGAACGGTATTCTGTACCATTTATAAGCATGTATTACTCCATATTGAGCTTAAGAAAGATAAGCTCTCTGGAAGTGGGAATTGTGTCAATAAATTCCTTGTCGAAGCCGACGATGCAGCGAGCTTAGCCCGGTCTTATCAATCGTCAATTTGCTTGGTGCAGCCCAGCAGAATGTAGTCTCCATCAAAGGTGCAGGACATACCTTTGCCTAGTTTGACTCCGTGTTTGTCGCCCCGGTAAACCACGCGGTTTTCATAGGTGTTGAGATCACAACAGTAAAGCACATTCTGGTTTACATAGTAAAATTCATTGCTGTACGGGGCGTAGGCTTGGCCATGGATCGCATCATCGTTAATCGGTATTTGTGCCAACACCTCGTGACCGGGCAAGCTGATGACGTTCAGTTCGCCTTCCTGGGCAATCAGCAAAGCGTCTTTATTACGAAGTTCATACAACACGAATCCAGTATGGTCAGAAGTGAGATCCTTGACAACTTCTCGCATGCTGCCATCGGGATTCATTCTTATTAGATGGCCTATATCCCGATAATAAATCTTGTTATAGCGCTCCAGATAAATCGGCTTACCAATTGATGAGTCTGTAATCAGAAAAGATGTGTTTGTTTGCGTGTCCATATCCCAAAGGTTTATCCGATTGCCAGCGGTTACATAACAGATGTAGCGGTTGTTTTCTGAAATGCTGCCAAAACTTATGCTACCAGAGGTGGTATCCGCAAAGACGGTTTCGGGAGAGTAAAAATTGTTCAGATGACGGCGTTGATTTCCCTGATAGAGATAGTTCCCATCCAAGGAGGCCTTCAATTCATATTGGTTTGACAGATCTCCAAACCACAGCTCACTGCCATGGATATCAATCAATTCGGTATCGTCAGAATCATATACTATGCAGAATTGGTTGATTGCGGTACCAATGATTTTAGCGGAGATGATTTCACGGTAGCCCCAGTAATCTATATAGGATTTCAATCTCCGGAGTTCCTGAAAATCCTCGCCGTGACGATTGATACGGAATACAAAGCCCCGGATGTTGTTGCAGCTGTTTCCGCTGATGGCAAATACGATAAGCATAAAGCATGCAAAAAACAAATATCTGTGTTCCTTCACTCAGGACCTCCCTATGAAGCTGACTCGTTCGGCAAGATGGCAATAGCTTGAACCGAGGCAAGCACAATACATGTTTGCAATTGTTCACAAGCACCGCAATCATGTCAAGAGTTTTCTTGGATGAGCCTAAGTCTGGTTCAGGTGTTGTAAAGAGTCACTGAAATCTGCAAATCTGATCACTGAAAATTGCATGCGCAATCTATCCAGATTTGTGATAAAAAAAACGTGGGTAACACCGGAAGCTTTTCCCACGTTTATGAGAGTATGATCCAATCGTTGAAAAGTGGTTAATCTATCGTAATAAAAATACAATCTCCGTTTTCGACAGATTCTGTTTGATAGGTTGTGCCATCAACTATGAAACTAATCTCGATTGAGCCGGAGCTATCAATCTCAAAGTCGACATCACCAGCATCGTCGGTGTAATCTTCTAGCCAAGTTGAAGAAGGCCAGCTATGAATATCCAAAAAAACTTTGCGGCCTGTAGCGGCTGATCCATCTTCCCATTGAGTGTGAACAGTGAAGTTAATCATAATACCTCCAGTTTATGACTAGCAGAGTTTTTATTCTTACGAGCTCTGTCAAGGAAAATATTCAACCTGAATTGCCATACAACATATCATATTGAGCGGAAAGGACTTGACCACCTTTGCGAGGAGTGCATAGCAGCACCCATAAATCAACAATCGGGTAACCGAGAAGGAGATCAAGATGACCAAGCAAAACAAGAATCGAAAGGGGCAGGCAACGCTGGAGGAGATGGTTCAATCAGGCAGCCAACTATCTGGAAACAGTATCTCTCCAAGCTCACGGTCGTCCATGGAATCTGGTAACGACCATGAGATACTAAGGGCAGCAGCTGCTTTCAAGGTTGCTGACACGGTATTGCGCGAACAAGATCCCCTTGCGGCTATCCCGCGTCCACTAATTCCCTGCTGATGTAATCGCAGGATCACACGATATTGGGTCATCTTATTGACCTCCATGGATATATTTGCAGCATAGTGCATGAATCCAGAGATGGTCAATGTTCTAATCTGGCAAGGTGGCCCTCAGGTCGGAATGAGTGGCTCTATTCTTCGGAGAGGGTGGCTCTGAAAATGCGGATTGATGGCTCTATGCCATCGGAAAATTCAACACAATGTATTGAGAGCCATCTTATATAATTGGTGCATGAAATCGCAACATAGAATCCCATATATCGATTTTGGGGCTCCAATTCGACATATGGATTTCTATATTTCGGTTTATCCGTTAAAAGTATCAATGTAACGCCTGAACACAAATATGCGGTTCCGAGAATATCCTGTCGTCTCCTGGAGTATATTCATACTGACCAGGCTGGTAACCAATGAGTTTGCACGAGCGTAATTCATATTTAGCAGATCTTCCACTTGTTTGATAGTAGTAACTGGTGACTGATATAGGTGCATCAATAGCTTACGGGCATTCTCCGCTCTTCTACCGAGCTTTACCAGATTGCTTTCTGTGCTCCTGTGTAGTCTTAAGATGTTCTCAAATGTTAGCTTCCCCTTCTCCGAGGTATCTATCACAGCCTGTAAAAAGAACCGTATCCAGTGACTGATATCATTTGATTCTCTTACTCTGGTGAGAGCGTCATAGTACTGACCTCTATGCTTTTCAAGGAATTCTGAAAGATAAAGGGTGGGCTTCAGCAAAAGATTATTACTGACCAAATATAAGGTTATGAGAAGTCTTCCGATACGGCCATTGCCATCTTGGAAGGGATGTATGGTTTCAAACTGATAATGAGCCAAAGCACACCTAATCAAATGCGGCACCAGGATGTTATCATTATGCAGAAACTTCTCGAAATCATCCAATAAATCCGAAAGATCACTTACATGAGGGGGAATGTATGCCGCATCTGCCAGAGAAGAACCCCCGATCCAGTTTTGACTGGTTCTGAATTCTCCCGGAGTTTTGTGTTCGCCTCGTACGTTATTCATTAGGATCTCGTGAGTGCGCCGGATTAACCTTAACGAAAGAGGCAATGTGTCCAGGTGTTGAATTGCCTCATTCATGGCCTGAACGTAGTTTTGTACCTCCTGCCAATCATCCCGCTTTTCTGGAACAATAGCATCAGCTGACTTCACAACATCGTCTATCTCAGTCTTTGTCCCTTCTATTCTGCTGGAGGTATTGGCTTCTTTTAGGATGTGCATGCTGATAAATAAATCAACGTTGGGAACGATTCTGGAGAAAGCATTCAGTTCGCCCAGTGCCTGAGTCGCTTTTTCCAGTAGCACATTTATCCTTGGATCGTTCCAAGTCCATTCCTGGTTAACCCGGGCAGGCAAGAAACTCTTGTATTGATACTGGCTACGGTAAACTCCTGATTTGAAGTCTTCGAATTTCATAATCCTGATTCCCTAAAAAAGAACTAGATGATCCGCCTAACACTCCCAAGGTCTGATCAGTGGCCTCTTTCAAGCGTTCAGTCGCATCATTAATTTCGGCCATTCCACGCCAAAAGTCAATCAATCATATTAGCTTCTTCTGTCAATGAGAAACTGACTGGTAACATTTTTGGATACTGAGTTTAGATCCCATTATCTCAACGAGGGGAAATCACCTACGGACTTCATTCTAAGCAAGTTCAGGGATTATGCGTCTTTCAACATGATGACTGATAAGACCTGCGCCGTAATCAGTCAGTCGATAGCGGAGGATGTCGACCTATCGGATTTATTGAGCCATCTGCGTTAAGGATAATATTCAAGAAAAAAATGGTTATTTGACCACAAGCTGTCTAGCATATAGATTTTTAAGGACGCAAGCGGCAAAATCTCTGCTTGACAGCAAGGGGGGGATTATATTGTCTGTAGCAAGGGTATTTCTACCCCACAATTTTAACTAACGAGAGAAGAAGGAGCCCAAGATGAGAAACCGGGTTTTATTGATTGCAATGCTTCTGGCAGTATGCGCCGTACCGCTACTTGCAGAAGACTGGATAACTATTTATAACGATGATCTTTCCCTGATCCGTAGCAAGTTCGAGCTAAATCTTCCGGCTGGGCGCACCAGATACAACTATGACGATATCACTTCCCGCATCATGCCTGCATCGGTGATCGTGACCGGTAGCGGAGTTCGGGTGGCGGAACAGAACTATGAATATGACCTTGCCGGGAAGCATCAGATCATGGCCAAATACCTGGATCAGGAAGTGAATGCCGTAATGAAGGATCAATCCAAGCTTCGTGGCATTCTGAAGTTCTTTGATGGGTCCAATCTGGGCATCATTGAATCTGGAACAGACCGGCTCCTGGTTATATCGGATTCGGAAGTGCAATGGATCCAATTGGCTTCCCTGCCGGCTAATTTCTACACCAAACCTACTTTGGCGTGGGAACTGATTGTGCCGAAGAGAGGCACGATTCCCATGCAGATGAGTTATCTGAGCGGCGGGTTTTCCTGGGATGTTACCTATAATGCCGTGTGGAACGACGAACGGCTTTTAATGAACTCCTGGGTTACGATCAACAACCGTTCCGGAAAAGGCTTTGACAATGTGAATCTCAAGCTTATTGCCGGAGATATCAATCAGGTTCGCCAGCAGTATTATGACAAGGTGGGCTACGGGCGCAACGTAATGATGGAATCCGATGCCGCAATGTCTGCTCCTGCTTTTGAAGAAAAGGTATTCCACGATTTTCACATGTATTCTTTGGATCAGAAAGTATCCTTTGCCAACAATCAAACCAAGCAACTGGAGCTGTATCCGCCCCAAAACGTGATCGCCAATTCCCTGTATGAGTATCCCACCTTTGCGCAGGGTGTAAATAGCATTATCCGCTTTGTGAATACCGAGAATCAGGGTTTGGGCAAACCTCTGCCCAAAGGTACCATCAAAGTCTATAAAGCTGATAGTGACGGCAATCTGGAGTTCATTGGCGAGGATAGCATCAACCATACCAGCGTGAATGAAGAGCTGAGCGTCAATACCGGAAAGGCTTTCGATCTGGTGGCATCCACTCAGGTGCGCAATCAAAAGAGCATTTCCAACCGCGCTTCAGAGCGCGAGATTCATGTGTTTCTGAAGAACAATTCCAAGGAAGAACAGCGCATCAACGTTGTGCATCAGCTTTCTGGCAACACCAGGATCCTGGAATCCGAGCTGCGTTACAACCTTGATCCCAACAAAAACAAAGTTACCTATCAGGTTACAATTCCCTCTGGAGGAGAATCCAACTTCTTCTTCCGTGAACGTACGGAATGGTAATCATGGAGTGAAGCCATGCGCGAGAAGTTATTTAGCAATCTCGTTGGCTTGCAAAGAGAAATGTTGAAGCTGATTGGTGAGGTTAATACCCTCACCAACAGCCCCAATGCTCTTGAGGAAGCCATCGATGAATCCTGGCACCCGAAGTGCGATGTGTTTCAGAACGATACACATTGGATTGTGGTGGCGGAACTGGCGGGAGTGGAAAAGGATGAGATATCCATTTCGGTGAGCCCGGAATACCTGCGCATCAGCGGTTCCCGTAGTTTCCCTTCCACAAACTGCCCGATCAGTTATTACAACATGGAGATCGAAACCGGACATTTTGAACGCCGGATCTTCTTTCCTGATACGGCATTGGACAAGGAGAATCCACAGGTGAGCTATATCAATGGCATGCTGCGCATAGCTTTCGAAATGACACCTGTAGTGGAGCGGATTATCCCGATCAGTTAAAAGGAGTTCCGATGTTTGAAGCCTTGGGTGCAAGGGTCTTGGCAGGAGTAGTATCACTATCCATGCTTCTGTTTTCAACCTTTCAAGGGAATGATCCTCGCTTTGGCAGCATCAGTCACAACAAATCCGGTAGCTATGTGTATCTGAAGGCTCAGCTTCAATCTGCTTTTGATAACGATTTTCCCAGCATATTTGCCTCTGGCACCAGCATCCCGGTGTATTATAACCTGGAGGTGCGCAATGGGAGCAATCTGGTCTTGCGCAAACGCCTGATCAACCAGGTAAACTATGATCCCGCCTCAGGCATCTATGCCATCATCCGTGAGGGTGAAGCCACAAGCTACACCGAATCCCTGGAACTGGTGAAGCGGGAGCTTTCTGCCTTTGAATATGCCCTGCCCTATCAGAAATCCTGGAAGATCCTGAATGTGAAACTAGAGGCAGAGCTACCCAAAGTGATATTTTCGCAGCTAAATAAGGAACTGGATTTGATGGTGCTTTGGAAATATAGAAAGCCATCCAGCAAAGCGCAGATCGATTTGCGCGCTAACTAGGAGAGATCATGCTCAAAACCGGACTGCGCACTCGCATATTCATTCTTTTCATAATCGTCTCCATCGGGGGATTGATTGTATTGAACAATGTGTTTCAAACCAAACATGCCAATATCCACGAAGCCATGGAGCAGATGGAGCTAAGCAGCCAACTGCGTGAAATCCGGCAAGCCAGCCATGATGATTCTCTGAAAGCCCAGACGCTGATGCGCAGCTTCAATGAAGCAAAGGCTGTGGTCAACATCGCCCTCAGCGATTCCCGCACGATGTCGTCCGTGGTGCTTTTGATCATCATCGTGGTTTCTACAGTGATTTTCCTGATCGTATTATCCCGGATCAGCAAACCCTTGCGGGAAATGAAGAACGCCACCGAGCAGATTCGGCAGGGTAATTTCAGTGTGCATTTACCCGAAAGCGGGATTGCCGAAATGCGCGAACTGAAGAGCAGCTTTAACATGATGAGTCGGGAGCTGGAAGCAGTGCAGACCCGTTTGCTGGTGGCTGAAAAGGAAATGATCTGGAAGGATCTTTCCCGCATTTTAGCGCATGAAATCAAGAACCCTCTCACTCCGATTCAGCTTGCCATTCAACGCTTGGAGGAACGCCTGGAAAACGATCCGGAGCGCGTCCAGGGCATCCTGAAAGAATCGATCTCGATCATCAATCAGGAGATCGAAAACCTGCGCCTGCTGGCTCAGGACTTCTCGAATTATGCCAAAGTCAATCAACCCAATCTGGAGAGCTTTGTCCCTGCTCAAAGCATCAGGGAAATCCTCAATTCTTATGTTCGGGATTTTGAGATTGAGTTGGACTTAGATGAGGAAATCCGCATCAACTTTGACAAAACCCATTTCTATCAGATCTTCACCAATATCCTGCAAAATGCCATCGATGCCTGTGAAGAAGCCAGGCCCATCAGCGTCCGGCTATATCGCGAGCGTTCATTTGCCGTACTGAGTATCAAAGATCAGGGCAAGGGCATTGATCAAGCAGATTTGCAACGCATCTTTGAACCCTACTTCTCCAGGAAAAACAAGGGAAC
>JALNYD010000090.1 GCA_023230025.1 Candidatus Cloacimonadota bacterium
ATAATGCCGTTCGGTGATTGCAGCAGTGGGTTGCTAACTCTTACCTGGCTGCGGTCAATGGGGTTGTAGATGAACACGGCATTGGCAACCATATCGGTGATATAAAGCATTCCATGTTCATCAATGGCAATGTCATTTAAGGCTACACTGCCTTCAATCTTGTAAGTGTCAATGATGCTTGCCTGGCTTACATCCACTACATGCACTTCTGTGGGATCCACCACATAGAGCATGTCATCCCTTAAGGAAAGTCCTTTGGGGGCTGTAAAGGCCTTATGCATATATTTATGGAACTTCCCATTTTCATCCATGGCTATGATGCTGCCGCTACCCACATTGGAGATCAGAAAGCGGTTGCCGACGGGATCAAAGGCGATGCTTTCGGGTTTATCCAGTTGAGGTCCGAAACCCCAAACGAATACCTTTAAGAAGATTAAGGTCAAGATCGCGATCAAGAACAGGAGCAGGAATAGTCCCTTGTATTTTTTCATTAGTTCCTCAATTCCCAAGTGCTACCACCTGGGCTGTCGTTAATTACAATGCCCAAAGCCAGGAGGTCGTCCCGAAGCCGATCAGAGAGTGCCCAGTCCTTGTTTGCTCTGGCTTCCTTGCGATAGCCTAAGATCAAATCTATCAGTTGCTTACTGAGATCGTGCATATTGTCCTGCAAGCGAGATTGAAGATTTTGGAAAAAGCCCAGGACTTTGCCCAGTTTTACTAACATCAGAGCTGCTTCCTCCCGATGGGTTTGCTCCTGTCTGGCGTCACGGATACGGTGAGCAAGATCAAAGAGCAGGGCGATTGCCTTGGCGCTGTTGAAGTCGTCATCCATGGCATCGCGGAAGCCTTTTTCCACGTCGAGGATCTCAGAAAGAGTAATCTCTGTACGCTTCAGGGAGAGGAAATCTACAGAGGATAGCGCTTTATAGAAGTTTTGCAAAGCTTTGCCGGATTCCTCGATCAGTTCCCTGGTGAAGTCGATGGGAGAGCGGTAATGTTTGGAAAGGAAGAAAAAGCGAATCACCTCAGCGTCATATTCCTCCAGGATATCCCGGGCAGTGAAGAAGTTCTTCAAGCTCTTACTCATCTTTTCACCTTCGATATTGAGAAATCCATTGTGCATCCAATATCGTGCCAGGGGTTTGCCAGTGAGGGCCATGGCTTGGGCATTCTCATTTTCGTGATGAGGAAAAACAAGGTCAATTCCTCCACCATGAATATCGAAGCTTTCACCCAGGTAGTGCTGACTCATCACCACACATTCGGTGTGCCAACCAGGGCGTCCCTCGCCCCAGGGACTTTGCCAGACTGGTTCTCCAGGTTTGCTCTTTTTCCAAAGGGTAAAATCCGCTGGATGTTTTTTCTGAGTGTTTTCTGCTACACGGGCTCCTGTCATCTGATCTTCGATCTGCTTGCCGGAAAGGCTGCCATATTCAGGCAGGGAAGCAGTGTCAAAATAGACATCGCCATCAACTTCATAGGCATGACCTTTTTGCACCAGCGTGTCAATCAGAGCGATGATCTGAGGCATCACATGGGTGGCCCGGGGCTGATGGGTTGGTGGCTTGATCCCAAGCATGGCACAATCTTCAAGAAAAGCAGTGGCGTATTTATCAGCAATCTCGTGAAAGTCTCTGTGTTCAGAGATGGCTTGCTCAATGATCTTGTCGTCGATATCGGTGATGTTTTGAACGTAGCTAACTTCATATCCCAGATACTCAAAGTAGCGACGTACAACATCGAAGATGATGAAGGCACGCGCATTGCCAATGTGAAAGTAATTGTAAACCGTTGGTCCGCAGGCATAGAGCTTAAGCTGGCCTTCCTGCAACGGGATGAAATCCTCTTTACTTCTGGTTTTGGTATTATAGAGCTTCATGCGTTCTCCGTTTATTTATAGATTACCATTTTTTCTACTTTCTCAACTGTATCCCCATTGTCGTTTTTGGCCCGGACACGGATAAAATAGGTGTTGTTTGCAAGGCGGTCTCCAAAATCATCCTTACCATCAAAGGGGATGGACTGGAATCCAGGCTGTACATGGGTTTCGATCCTGCGAATCCGGCGTCCGCTCATCGTGAAGACATCCACAGTCAAATCCGAATTGTCATCGATCAGGAAGGTGATTTGTCCTTCAGTTTTGATCGGGTTGGGATAAATCAAGAGATTCTCCAAAGAGATGGCTGCGCTGGATTGGGCAATAAAGCTGGTGCTCTGCACCGCGGGCAGGTTGAAATTGTCAAAAGCTATTACTTGAACCGTATGTGGTCCTACAGAAAGGTCTTTGAGGGGATAAACCAGTGTTCCTGTGGTGAAAGAATCTGTATCATGGCTGAAGTAATCTGTAACGGATACAGGTTGGGGGGAGTTGTCCAGCACCAGGATGATATTGTGACCGGCACTGCCCGTCACATTGATTCCGTTTTCATCTTTAATCCTGGCATACAGCATAGGGGATGTGCTAACTTTATCACCCTCTCTGTAATCCAGAGATCCCAGATATATGGATATTTCCGGTGCTCCATCGTTCTCCGGAGTGCCGGGAAGTACATCATCGGATATTGATAGGGGATGATAGTATGATACATAGTCAGTTTTGTTTTGTTCATCCCAGAAATATGCTGCCACCAAACCGGTTTCTCCACTTTGTACATCATCAGGAACAAAGAAACCGCCGGTGAAGTCAGAATCCTGGACGCTTACCTTGCCATTAAAGATGCGTGTCCCCTTCTGGCTGACGTTCTCGTTGCGCACCTGATATTCGCGATCAGCATCATAGGCGAATAAAGTGGCTTCACCATTCAGTCCTGAATCACTGAATGATCCTTGCAGACGTGCAATTTGACGGGAATGAATCGTAAGCGCATTATCGTCTCCATCCACTTTCATGATCATGGTGCTGTCTCGTTCAGGGGGAATAATACGCAATAGCGGATCTCCCAAGATCACATACATCTCATCATTGGTCTCGCTTTGAGAATGGCGGAACTTTGCATTTGCCAGAGCATATCCTACAGGATTACGGAAGTTAACCATATTCTTGAGGAAAAAGGTCATCAATCTCATATTTGGGTCTGGGAAGCTTTTTCGAGTGGCACCAACGGACGCTATTGCACCGCGGTTGTTTAGTAATACGGATTTTTGCCCCAGGCTTTCATATGCCCAGTGATCAAAAGAGGATACTTCACAGGAAGCGGCAATAAATAAGGGAAGCATATCCGGATTTTGAAAGCGTCCCATGTCGGTTGCTCCGGTAAAATAATTCTGCATACCCAGCGCATCAAAAGAGCCATGCCCCACATAATAGAAAATCAACTTACCCAGATTTATCTGCCTGAACAGCTCATCCCTCACCTTGGGTTTGTTCAAGAACTGATCATAATCATATTCTTCAGCGAAGATTTTGGCATTATACACAGAAGGATTCATTAGCGAAGCAAGTTCCTGCATATCCTTGGTGTGGATATCATCATTGGTAGTATCTCCGTTTACATAGTCATCTGCGAGAAATACCATGCTGTTTCGCCAAAGCCCCGGTTTGGGATTCTGCGTGTAATTTTGGAAATTACTTAGCATGATGCTGATTTCGCTGCTGTTTGATACCGGATAGCGTCCAATTGCCAATTCTGGGTATTGATTCGTTGTGATCATGGCAAAGTAATCATCAGAGACATTGGGGAGTAGTGAATCCGGGCTTTGATAGATCATAATCTTGTTTAGCGAAGCTGCTTCACCAGAATAGTTTCGCCAGTCCAATGTTCCTAAACCCAACAAAGTAAGGGATTGGATCTTTGGTTCGGGAGCATAATGAAACAAATAGCGTACATATTGGCGGATTGCGGCTGGATCAGGGTGCCCCCCATTGAACTGAGTCATGATATCCTCTTGAAGGGCGATCTTGGAAGTGATACCCCAGTTTTGGTTATACATCTGAGCCAGTTGTTGTGCTTGATCCATAAAATCGGCGGGTGTAACAATCAGATTCTGGATTGGACTATCAATCTGAGTGAGATCCGTAGGACTAAGCCTTTGGATTGATGCAGGACTATAGAGCTCATCCGCTTTGGCAATATAGAACTTGAGATTGCTACCTTCAGGGTTACTGAACGAAAAGCCATTACCACTGGTTTGATGTGGTAGAATGTTTACAGTATAATCATTGGTTACCTGAAACACCGTGATGCCATCGGATGCCCCTGTGAAAATGTATCTGCCGGGTAGCGAGGAATTGCTGTTTACGGCATACTGATTGTTGCCTTTATTGAGCTGTTTGGTATATGTAACCCGGTAGTAATCCAGGAAAAGGTTTCTCTGGGTGTTATTGCGAAAAACTCTGATCTTGACCCGGTTTGATCCAGGGACAAAGGCAGAGCTTTGCTTATTGAAGTTAAACAATGAAGTGCTGGGCCAGGTATGGACATCGGGATTATTCCCATTTGCAGGTATCAGCACATCATTTACCCACACACTGATGCTATGAGTTTGCGATGATTCAATGTCCTCCTGACGCATGCGTAGTTGCAGATTACTGGTGCTGCCAGGTTCAAGATCGGGGAGGTTGACATCAAAGCTATAATCAAGAGTGCTGCTGCCAAACATCCGAGTCATGTACCAAACATAACCAGTCTGCTCCCGACGGTGGGCTTCCTGCTCAATATGCACAATCTCTGAATGAGTAGTGTATTCCTGGTCATAAACAACAGGAGTGTTATACTCTTGAATCCGCCTGGGTTCTTCACTGAAACTGCCGGCAAAGCTGAGCCAATAAACATAGTTGTTGCTATAGGGATTGTGGTAGAGAAAATCGTTAACTTGTTGAATCCCGTTATTATGATCCCAACCGGTGCGGTCTGAACCATAAAACACGATGTAATCACCCGAATCGAAGCTGCCATCTGCTTCACCAACTACCTGGATTGGTACTTCCTGAAACCCGTTACCAGAGCTGGTGGCCTGGAAAGGAATAGGCTTTCCGGTACTGGTAAACAGTCGAAAACTCCGGGGATCAATCTCGGATATGGGAAAGCCGCTTAACTGGGAGGGATTGATGCGATACATTCCCTTTTTATCAGTTTCAATCCGTAACCACCAGGGAGAATCAGAGAAATTGGCGTGATTGATGACCACGCGTTTCTGTTCTTGCCAAAATCTGGCATCTTCTGCATTTAAAAGCTGTTGGAGTATGCCTTCGGTAAAGGAATCCTGAGGGGCGGGTGTTTTTGCTTCCAGATTTCCTTTGATGCTGATTCGGATCAAAGCTGATGTTGTAAGCCTTAGATTGTTGTGCCCATCGTAGTCCACGGGGTTAATCAGGATCGGAATGAAGGGGTGGGAACGAAAGAGGTAGGTTCCCAAACTCTTTAACAAAGGCTCATTTGCGCGATTATACTGTGCCTCGTCGATCTCATAGCGGTATTCCGAGACGGTCTGCCCTGATTCCAAATATGGTACTGGCTGGATTCTTTTGTCAAGAGTTAGCTCTTTTTGACTGGTACTCAGAATCGTATAGCTTACATCACCATCAGGAGGAATGCCAATCTTGAACTCAAGACTGGGCAAGGAGGGTGCTCCGCTGGAGGTTGGGTAATTAGCTTCGGGAATCATCAGCCGGATATAATCTCCCACATCCTGAAGTTCATAGCGGTCAAGCAGAAATTCTACAGTAAGCTCATTGACACTTTTATCCAATACCCGGATGCTTGCAGGCAGCAACACGACTGTTAACAGTAGTATGCCAAGACTGATTGTGCGTTTCATTTCTCTCTCTTTGTAGTAAAGATCTTCTCGAGTGAATAGATTAAAGCGTAGAATATCCCCATAAATATGAATATTCCAAGCATGCCCTGGCCCATGATCCAGAGCGAGTACTGCACAGTGAATACGCTTAGCGTAACTAATTGTGACATAATCACCTCTTTAGATATGGTAGCTGCGGCCACCCAAAATCATCATTGCACGATAAATCTGCTCGATCAATATCAAACGTGCCATACGATGAGTAAAAGTCAAGCGTGAAAGGCTGAGGCATTTGTCGGCACGGGTCTTGAGCTGTTCGCTGGTGCCATAAACGCCACCGATCACAAATACAATTCGTTTGTTACAAGATATACTACTTAGGAATTGAGAAAACTCCAGTGAGGATTTCTCTTCTCCATTCTCATTCAATAAAATCACAAAATCATCAGCTTCCAGCCGGGCTTCAATCAGCCGGGCTTCCTTCTGGATTACCACCTCGGCTGAGCCTGTAGTTTTAATGCTCACATCTGATAACTGGATTATCTCCAGCTTGCAAAAGGGGCGTAAGCGCTTGATGTATTCATCAATGGCAGCACTTAACCAGGCATCCTTATCTTTGCCAAGGCATATCAACCTGAAATTCATTTATTGCATGCAAGCAAGTCCCAAAGCCATACAAAGCATCTTGGTCTCACCATCATCGGCTCTGGAGGGAATCAGGATCGGAGCCAGAGTGCCCATCACAACATGCGCAACCCGGTATTTGCAATAATAGGTGAGCATCTTGCCAAAGATGTTGCCAGCTTCAATATTGGGAACGATAAAGACATCCGCAGAGCCACCGACTGGGCTTGTAATTCCCTTGAGCTTGGCCGCGTTGACATCAACTGCATTATCAAAAGCCAAGGGGCCTTCAACGATACAGCCGGGAATCTGGCCGCGTTCATTCATCTTGGCCAGTAAAGCCGCATCCATGGTCGCGGGCATTTTGGGATTCACTGCTTCAATGGCGGAGATCAGTGCAACCTTGGGTTGGGGATTGCCAATAGCGTGAGCCACAGCCACTGCGTTATTGATGATTGCGATTTTTTCCGATAATCCTGGGAGGATATTGATTCCTCCATCACTCATCAGACGCACTCCGTCTGGGTGTTCATAAGCCAGAACATCAGAGATAACTTCACTTTTACGCAAGCCATGTTCCTTATCCAGAACTGCTTTCAGAAGCATGGAAGTATCCGTTTTCCCTTTAAGGATCAGGTTTGCACGTCCCTCACGCACTGCAGCGACAGCGCTTTTGGCTGCTTTGACAAGATCCTGACCGGTATTGATGATTTCAAAGCTGTTTACCAACTCAGGAGCCATGCTATGTAGCAGTTCTCTGATTTGAGTTTCATCACCGATCAGGAGGCTCTCTGCAAGACCTTCCTGCTTGGCAAGGATTGCTGCATCCAGCACACTTTGAGTGTGGGCAGCGGCGATAACTACAGTGCCACGGCGGGCTTCTTTTACGCGTTTCAGCAGTTCATCAAAGTTCTTTATCATGGCTTATGCTCCTTTAATACTCATACTTTTCAATAAACTCATCCACAAAGGCATCTTCTTCTGGCTTCATTTCTGCCAGGATCTTCTTGAGGGCTTCCTTTTGGATTTGCCGTACCCGTTCTCGGGATAGACCCATCACTTCTGCAATCTGAGCGAAGTTTTTGCTTTCTTGTTTATCGTTAAGCCCAAAGTAGGTGCGAATGATCTCGGCTTCTCTTTTTTCAAGTTTACTGATGGCATTGTGGATTCGCTTATTGATCCGGTCATGTTGATAGAGTTGTTGGGGATCCAGCGTCTCTTTGTCTTCCATCATTTCACGAGTGCTAAAAGTCTGGTAATCGTTGGAAACCATTATATCATCAAAGGAAGATGTCTCGGGTATCTGCTCCTTGAGCAGGTCAATGGATTTCTCGGTTATATTCAATCTATCAGCAATTTCCTCAGTGCTGGCAGCCTTGCCGGTTTCCGAAAAGTAGCGTTCTTGAGTGGCTTTAATCCTGTGAGCTGTGCTGGATTTACCCAATGGTACCCGGATCAGGGATGATTTCTCCGATACTGCCAACATAATCCGCTGCTTAATCCACCAGATGGCGTAGGAGATCAGCTTGATGTCCTTATCGGGATCGAACTTCTCGATGGCTTTGATCAGGCCGATATTGCCTTCACTTATCAACTCTGATAAAGAGAGTCCTCGATTTTGATAACGGGCGGCTATCTTGACCACAAACTTCAGATTTGCCTGAATCAGAAGGTTCATAGCTTCAGCATCGCCATTTCTGGCTCTGATGCCCAGATCATGTTCTTCTTCCCTGCTTAGAGTTTTATACTTGGATATCTCCGCAAGATAGTTCTGCAATGCCTTGTCTGCAAATACACTTTCTCTTTTTTGTCCTCTATACATAGATTACTCCCTATTCAAGCGGCAAAACCTTGCGCGGATTAATCGCTTTACCTTTTATGCGATATTCAAAATGAAGATGCGATCCTGATGCGTTACCTGTGGCTCCGGCGTTGGCGATATGCTGCCCTTTGGTAACCTTATCACCTACGCTCACAAGGTTTTTCTCATTGTGGGCATAGACTGTCATCACAAAATCCGGATGCTCAATCACTACCACATTGCCATAGGCTCCCTGAACTCCGGAATATACTACGGTTCCATCAAGAACTGCATGGATTGGGGTGCCTGTTTTCGCTCCGATATCAATGCCTTTGTGGGGCCGTCCATTGCGTAACCCATATTCAGAGAGCACCCGACCTTCCACCGGTGAGACCAGATCACTGCGAATCTTATCCATTTTCATCAGTTCCTCTTCGGTGATAGATGGGCGCAGAGCTTGGCTGCCAGGGGGTTTGGGGCTGCCTGCCAGATATAGCTTCTGGCCAACCTTGATGTCACTGGAGCTGAGGTTGTTGATGCGGCGAAGCTCTTCAACACTGATGTTGTTTTCTCTGGCGATCTTGAAAAGAGTGTCTTTGGGTTGCACAATATATACTTTTTCGATTACTACTGTGTCTGGATCTGCCGCAGTACTGATGCTCAGGCGATTAGCATCCTCTGCTGTTGTTTCTGATCCGGTGCTGGACTCAATTGTTTCTGGATTCTTCACCAGTATCTTTTGTCCGGGGAAGATCTGCACTTCAGCGCTCTCAAAGTTGTTCCAAGTAAGTAAATCAGGAAGGCTGATCTGGTGACTCTGGGCGATTCTAAACAGATTATCACCGCGCTTGATAGTGTAATATGCATCAGAACTGGGGCTGATCTGGGGAATCTGGGCTGGTGCACTAATTGCTGTTTCACTGGCAGGTGGTGATTTTTTGATGAGCAGCTTTTGTCCGATGGATAGGGAAGACCCGCTAAGATTGTTCAATGTCTGAATTTGCTGCACACTTACCCCATACCTGCGGCTGAGGGCATACAGGGTGTCACCTCGTTTGACTGTATGCGTCACATCCTGAGCAAAGGCTATCAGCGGTAACACTAATGCCAACAACAACACAAGAGAGCGCATTCTATCTAATTTCAAAATCATGATATTTCAGTATGGAATCCAGTTTATCAATGCTCAACTTCTCCACCCGGGAATATGAGTTACCCTGCTGTAAAAGCTGGCAAAAGCTCTCCAAGGCGCTATCCTCCGCTTCGGCATGGACGTAAACCGTGCCATTTGAGAGGTTTCGAACAAAACCGTACACGCCCATTCTCTCAGCACAGTGTTTCACAAAATAGCGAAATCCCACGCCTTGGACGCGACCGTAAACTGTGATCTCCCATCGCGGCATAATAACTCTCTTTAGCTTTCGGATCTTGATATTTCAAAGCTTGGAATTTGTCAAGATAAAGAAGAGATGCCAATCGCGGAGTTATCCTGATCCAATGCTGTAGGTATTCATAATCACTGGAACTACAAAAAAGTTGGGTCGGAATGCCTTCCGCCCAAAGATTCTGCGAACATCGTCGTTCAATGTGCTTTGATACAATTCCGGCATCATAAATGGGTACTCGAAGCTAATGGCAGGGACAAAGCTTTCCTTGATTGAGCGGGCAGATATCCAGCGTTGCAGATTCAGGGCAGAACCTGCTTTAACGTTTGTTCCGGATGATCTATCTTCTCAAAAGGGCTGTGTTGTCGTCAAGCAGAGAAAGAATATTCCATGATTACCTAAAGACCGGTAATTATTGGATGACATGTTGACTACATAAATGAACTTTACAAAAAGCAGTCTGCGCCACCGACAATGAAAAC
>JALNYD010000091.1 GCA_023230025.1 Candidatus Cloacimonadota bacterium
ATAGCGTTTGATATCACGCCCTCTGAGTATGGGTTTAATGATTTCAGCAGAGCGGGGATCAGCAGCGATCAGTTCGTCTTTCTTTGCCCCGGAGATGATGAAGGCTTCGTTGTATCCGGTTTTAATGCCGTAGTTGATGGACACATCCCAATCCTTGAGCGGAGTGCCGATGCGCTCGATCTTGGCTTTGAGTTGTTGAGCAGAATCATCTGCGATGATCCAGCTCTCGGCACTGAAGGCAGGCAGGGGGATGCTATGCTCTGCCACATATTTGGTGATGCTATCGCCTTTATGAAAGTCCGCTTTGATGCTGCAGGCTCTGCCCTGGGGCTTGCCAGGCGCAGAGTTTTGCGTAAGCAGGATATTGGTATCCACCGTGGCAGAATCAAAGACCTTAAAGCCCCCAAAATCGATCAAGATCCTGGCTTTGGTATTTTCTGCCAGATATTGCCGCAGGGATCTGCCATAATTGGCGCGCATCCATTTGTTTGAGGTGATGTAGCATAAAACACCTTGAGAGCTCAGGAGCTCAATCCCCCGCTCGTAAAAGAGACAGTAGATATCTCCTGTTCTTTCGAAAGTGGCAAAGCCGCAATCTTTGTAGAGATCGGCAAACTTGCGTTTATCATCAAGGGCTTTCTGCAATTGGATATAGGGCGGATTGCCGATCACGATATCGAAGCCCTCTTTGATGCCAAACATCCATTTGGGTTCAAACCAGGAGGAAGCTTTGTCCGAGAAGGGATCCCAAGCCAGCAGTTTATAGAGATAGGAGTTGCTTTTGCTAAAATCAATCTGATCCTGAGTTTCATCAAGAAAGCTGCTTTGCCTATAAGGTGTTTCCGTCAGGCTCTGCATCAGGGCCTGGTTCAGAGCGGCAAAGTCTTTCTTGATTTGCGCTTTTTCTTGAGCGCTGTGAGCATGCAGATAGCGTTCGCGAATAGCGTCAAAGTCCTTGATAATATTCTGGTTACGGACGATGGTTTCACCCTTGTCACCCAAAGGGATAAGGCTATTTGCCGTTACGAACTTGAAGGAGAGATTGGGCAGAGGATGGATGTTTTTGTTGTCCTTGTCCTCGAGCACGCTTTCATCCACGATCAGTGAGAGAAAGAGCCGCAGCTTGGAGATTTCGGTGGCAATGGGCTGGATATCCACACCGTAAATAGCGTTTTGGATGATGCCCATTTTGTGTTTATACTTCCAGTTCTCATTCATGAGCTTTTCTTCAAAGGCTTTGCGCACCAGCAGGTTGGGGATCTTATCCAGTTGGCGGATCACCCACTCTATGGATTCCGGATCCACTTTCTGCAGGATGAGCAGCATTTTTTGCAGGATGCCGATGGGGAAAGCTCCGGAGCCACAGGCGGGATCCAGGACTTTGATTTGATCCAGGGCATCGATAATGGCAATTCTTTGCTCCTTGCTTAAGCTGCATTCTTCAATGTTGAAGTCCAACAGATCCCGGATATCTGATTCCGAGATACTTGTTTTGCTCTTCAGATATTGGATCAGGGCTTCATCCACCATGTATTCCACGATGACTCGGGGAGTATAGAAGCTTCCGGAGGCTTTGCGGGCGGTCTCTCCGGTATCTGGATTCAGCTCTGCCAGGAGGTTTTCAAAGATGCGTCCCAGCATTTCGGGATCTACAGAGAGATCGATATCGATGGAGGTATTTTCATCGATGGTAAAGTTGTAGCTTTCCAGGATGCCAAAGAGCTCGCTAAACCACTGATCCGGAATCTTGAGATTCCAGGCGGGCTGAGCCGGCTTCTGAAGGGTGGAAGCGATGTAATAATCCCGATGCAGAGTGGGGTCAAAGAGCCCGCCATTGAGGAAGGGAATAGCGTCGTAAAGCGGAGAACGAAAGGCCTGATGCCGATGCTCCAGAGGCGTATTGAGCACTTCAAAAAAGAGCGGCTCCAATACCTGGTGGTAATAGGATTCACAGATAGCTTCGCTGGAAAGCACCTCAGCAGGGATGATGGGATTACCCTGGTCCGAAAGCTTCTTCTTCAGAAACCAGCAAAAGACCAAACGCCCGATCAAGCGCACGCCAAATTCTTGCATCATTCCAGCATTGCTGGTATCCGGCAATTTCAATTTGGGAGGGTAATCCAATACATTCTTGCCCTGGTTGATCTTGCCGCCCACAAGGCTGTAAAACATGCTTTGGATTTCTTTGTAAAACTCTTTGTTCACCACTTCCACAGAGAATCTATCTTCCAGATCAGCAAAATCACGAATGCGCCCGCTTCCCATCAGGAAGCTTTCCGGAGTCCGGGTTTTGGCATGCTCGCCCAGGTAGAAGGAGAAACGTTTGGGATTGGAGAACTTGTATTTCACGTCTGTGCCTTCCAGCTCCAGCTTGAGCGTGATCAGGGAAAAGCGGTAGTTATTGGAACTCTCCGAGACAAAGAAGAATAGCGCGTTTTCCAGATTCAGCTCTGCCATCAGCCGGAAGGCATCTCTGGATACCCCGATGCGAGGGTCATTTTCGCTGGTGTGCGAGATCTCGATGATCGCCAGATGGTTCAGTGAATCGCAATCGCCGATCCAATAAGCCTGGGGCTTGATGTATCTGGATTTGAATTCTATGTTGATAGCTTGTCTTTTAAGCTTGAAGTCGTTGGGCAGAAAACTTGTTTGCAGGAAGTCAATCCAATCTTCGCGCTGGTAAGCTGAGCTCAGTAAGTGGTTCATCGTTATCTCCTATTCAAATCGACACGAGACGTGTCGAATCCTATCTTTTCAAATCGACACTGCCGGGGTCCCCAAGGCGGAGCAAAGCGAAGTCTTGGGGTGGAACAGACGTGTCGAATCCAAACAATTCAAATCGACACGAGACGTGTCGAATCCTATATCAATTCTTCTGCCAAAATCAGGGTTTCAGCGCCATCATCGATCTTGCGGGCAGTCCTGATGATGGTATTCAGATAGCTATGGGGCACCAGCAGCATCAGGCTTTCGATATCCCGGGCCAGGCTATTGGCATTCACGCGGTTGATGCTGTGGTACACACCATCGGGCAGTGAATTCAGCTCTTTGGCCACGGTGTAGAGATCTTGCAGATAATCTTTGTACTTTGGGCTAGCATCGATCATAGCTTTTAGTTTATTCAGTGTTTTTGCACGTTTCCCGGTGGCAGCAGATACTGCTTGTTTGGCATACATATTGGATTTGGCGTTCTGATAGATGGCATCGAAGGCATCAGATACAGTGCGGGGTTGTTCGCTTTCCTGTGCCTTAAACAAATTCAGGGCTTCCTCCGGACTAAGGGGGATGGATTCATTGGCATCCTGCCCTAACCTGAAGGCAAAATCCTCTCCCTTCTTACCAAAGACGAGCACACCTTTTTTTGCCTTGGCTTCAGAGCGTTGCAATCTGCTACGGTGCTGAATCTCCCGGGCTTTTTGGATCAATTCCGGCTTGCCGGATAGCAGGTGGTTGTATTCATTCAAATACACAGCGTCCCAAGATTCCGCTTCCTGTTCCGCTACGGCTTTTTTGTATTGTTCATGATAGTAGGATACCAGGAGTTCTTCACTGGTCAGCACTTTGGTATCTTCTCCCATGAGCACATCGATCATGGCTTTTTTCAGGGTGGAGATTTCCTTTTTGCGGATGTGGCCTTCACCGATGTCGGTAGGGAAGTAGTTGTAAATATAAAGCTTTTCAAACAGCATTTTGCCGATGCGATTGATGCGTCCTACTCTTTGGATTACGCGAGTGGGGTTATAAGGGATATCATAATTGAATACTGTCCCTGCCCGGTTCAGGTTTACCCCTTCGGAGAGGGCATCGGTGGTGATGATGATATCGAAATCATCTTTATGATTCTCCCAAGAGGCATCGAAGTTTTGCTTGATCACATTGCGCACGGAGGATGATTCCGCGCTGGAATAATAGATCGCGCGGATATGTGGATCCTGGGATATGCTCTGATACACATAGGAAGCGGTATCGGTGTATTCGCTGAATACCACAATTTTGCGGGCTTTATCCTCCGAGAGTTGCCGCTTGATCTCCTGGGCAAAGCTTTCCAGTTTGGGATCATGAGGCATGCCTTGGGCAAACCACTCCTGATGGATCTTTTTCAGCAAGGCAAGATCATGCTCCAGATGCACAATAAAATCTGGCTTCAGTTCCGAGACCGGGATAAAGACCAAGCCTTTATCATAATGCTTTTTCAGCTCATCTTCAAAACCATAGGAACTGATTTCTGCCAGGGCAGCATCGCTTAGATCCTGTAAAAGATCATCCACTGAGGGGAGCTGTCCTTTTTTAAAGATCGGCACCCGCTGCAGTTTTTCATAATATTGTTTGATGCTCTCCATGGATTCGATCATGGATTCCAGGGTCTTTTTGAAGGCATTTAGCGAGCTTTCAAAGCGTCCCACCAAAAGCCTTTGCATAAACTTAGCCAGGTTTGCCTGGGCGACTCCGATGGAATCCACATCTACGCGCTCGTCTTCGATGCTATCGCGGAAGCTCTCCAAATCTTTGATGTAATTGGCGGGTTTGTAACGGGCTCCGATGTAGCCATAGCTATCGTCAAGAACGCAGCTATCTGCAGGCAGATCCTTGCTCTCTTGGGCGATCAAAGAAAGGGTTTTGAGATATAGCTCTGCCATATCGCCCAAGGGGTATTCTTTCAGGATGGGAGCTTCGGCAAACACATAGCGGATGCCTTGCTTCTTCAGATCCTCACGATAGGCATCGATTTTATCCAAATCCAGGCGAGATCTGCGGATCACCACCGGTTCCAGGATGAATCTGATCTTTGCGGCAAGGTCACTTACCCTCCGCTTCAGTTCAGTTTCGCCTATGCTCTTTTTCACTCGCTTTTTGTTGATTTCTTTGTATTCTCTCACCGCTTCGGAAAAGTGGAATGAGAGATTGTCCACAGTGCGTATGGTGGATTTTGAGGGAATCTGGAAGAGCTTGATCATGGCAAAGACATCTTGCGGTCTGTTGTTAAAGGGAGTAGCAGTTAGCAGCATCACTTTGTTGCCCTGGCAAAGGCGGTGCAGCAGGATATAATCATCCGTCTCTTCATTGCGATACTTATGCGCTTCATCCACAATGACCAGAAGCTCTTCATCCGGGAACTTGCCTTCTTTGTAGTCCAGTGCTTTTTGGATGGAACCGCTACCAAATACAACGGCATTAAGTTCAAAAAGAACCCGGTATTCATGATCCCATTGGTCTAGCAAGTGGGGCGGAGCTATCACGATAACTTTTTTGCGCATGTTGTAGGCAACTGCTGAGGCGATGATGCTCTTACCCAATCCCACTACATCGCAGATCATTACGCCATTGTGTTCATCCAGGATCTTGAGTGATTTCTTGATGGCATCTATCTGATATTGCAGATTGAAGTATTTGCCCTTGGTGATCTTGGTTGGCAGGGATATCGTGCTATGATCCCGGATGGAAAAGTATTCGTCCAAAACACGGATGTAAAAGAGATAAGGCTTATATAGCTTCTCGTACCATATCTTTTTGATCACTTCTTCGGTGAAATCATCGATGCTGTTTTCATCAACAATATCGACAGCAGTTTTCCAGAGATCATCGAAGATAGCTTTTCCGGCATTGAATTTGTTGTGAAGCAATACGTTGATCTCGTGCTGGGTTTTGAGCCCGGATAGAGTGAGATTGCTGGAGCCGGTGATCATAGTGCCCGGTAAGAGCCCGCCCTGATTGAATTCTTCGCTGTGTTCGAAGAGATACATCTTGGCATGGTTTGGCAAAAGGGTTTTCTTGATCTGCAGGCTGCCATCATGGATTTTATCTAGAAAAAGCCGGAAAGCCTTGATGCGCTCTGCGGAATCAAAGTAATCCGTGTCGTTGAATACCTGCACCAAGGAACTGTAATATTCCTTTTTGACCTCCAGGCGGGATTGATCTTGATTGCGAATCACATAGTATTCTTTGATGTGGTTGGATAGATCCTTCTCTATGCTCATGCCGATCAATATCTTGAGCTGTTTATCCTTCAGCTGAGAGTTAAGCTCTTCAAAACCCGAGAAATAGAAATAACCTACCAGAAAATAGAGCTTTTCGGAGCTGGGTAGGATTTTTTCGATTACGGTAGATAAAAACTTATGCTGATTGGTGATGATTTGATCATCCACTGCAGCCTCCTTGGGGCTAGTAATAATGTCTTTCAAAACATATCCTACAAAACACGGCCAAAATAAACATGAGATAGTGTGGGCATCACAGGCTTCTGTGAATGTGGCGACAGATCATCTTCAAAAATATACATGCTGTAAACATAGCTTTTCTCCCAGATTTCGTGCTGCAATTAATGCATAATCACACCGTTAAATTGAACTAAATATTAGTCAAGCAGTTTGTCACTTTTTCTGGTATGAGTGCCTGGAGTGGCAGTGGAGGGCTCCGATCGGAAAACCCCGTGTCCCTTGTAAACCCTGACTTCGCAATTCTCGGTGAGCCTTTTTGATTCAATAACCCTTTGAATCTGAACTTGCTTACTCAGCAAAAAATGGCGCTTGACAGATTTCCGCTTATCTTTGTATAAGAAAGTAAACAAGCATAGGGAGCGCCATAGTGAAGAGCAGCGTCGGAATCCATCAATTCATGCCGGATAAGGTGTGGAAATGGAAGATATTGGAACAAAAGATAGCTCACATCCTATCCCTGCACGATTATCAGGAAATCCGGCTTTCGGTTTTGCAGGATTATCGAGTGATTCATCATGGAATCACAGCCCTGATGCTGGAGGAGGAAGCGGAGCTGGCCACCAACGCCATCATAAACCTATCCAAACCCAATGGAGATCTTAGCCTGTTGACTCTGCGTCCCGAGGGGACAATTAGTGTATTGCACCATACAGCCAGCATAATCAAAGATCATGAGGTGCATCGCTTTTACTACCTGGGGCCAATGTTCCGCAAAGAGGGGCACAACAATCCCAGCGAGTTTCACCAGTTAGGCGTTGAGCTTTTGGGCAGTGATAGTGTAATGAGTGAAAACGAAGTGATTAGCCTGGGGATGAAGATCCTGCAGGGTTTGGGGCTTCGGGATGCGCGTTTGCTCTTGAATAGCTTTGGGTGCACTGCCTGCCGTCCCCCCTTTATATCTGACATGAAGGACTATCTGAAAAAGAATGAGAACCGGATCTGCGCCAATTGCTTTACAACGCTTTATACCAATCCTTTTGCGAATACCAAATGCAAGGATCCCCAGTGCAAAGAAATCATTAGCAATGGTCCCAAGATTCTGGATTATCTTTGCCCTCGCTGCAAGCGCAACTTTGACAAAGTGAAAAAGGTGCAGGCTAATCTGGCTCACCAATATAAAGTTCTGCCCAATTTGTTCAAGAACTTCGCTTATTACAATGAGACTGTGTTTGATCTGGTGCTAAATAGCAACGGAGCAGGTGTCGTGGTAGGCGGTGGCGGCCGTTATGACTATCTTTCGCAGATGATCACTGGCAAAAACATCCCGGCCGTGGGTTTTTATCTGAATATCGACAGCATCTTTGAGATAATGGATAAACGGGGGCTTTTTACAAGTCTGGATAAGGCTTTCAGCGTTTACATATCCTCTCAGAGTGAAGATCTGGAAATGATGATGTTGCAGATCGCTCAAGAACTTCATGCCAATGATATCAAAACTGTGCTTAGCGCAGATAAACACAGCATAGAAGAAGATGCCAATCTGGCTAAAAAAAGCGAGTGCGAATTAATGATTGTGATCCGTGACGAAAACGTGCGGGAAGGTAAAATCCTGCTAAGAAACCTGATCAAAGAGATTCAGGATTATGTAGCCTTGAACAGTATTATGGATGAAATCCTGCTGGCCCGTAAATCACTAAATAGAGAATGAAGGAGATTATATGAAATCGATTATGACTCACCAAGCCCCGGCAGCCATTGGCCCCTATTCCCAGGCTGCGCTTAAAAATGACACTTTGTTTATAAGTGGACAACTGGGTATTGATCCCAGCACAGGTAACATGGCTGATGGCTTTGAAGCTCAAGCCAATCTTGTGTTTCAACATATTAAAGCAATACTTGATGCTGCTGGAATGGGGATGTCCCATGTGCTGAAGGTTAGCGTATTTCTCAAGGATATGAATGACTTTGCTCAGTTAAACGAGATTTATTCCCGCAATTTCAGCTCTCCCTACCCAGCCCGTGAGGCCATTCAGGTAGCTCGCTTGCCCAAAGATGGCCTGGTGGAGATTTCTGTAATTGCCATGAGGTAAACCCGTGAGCATCACAACCAAAGGTGGAGACCAGGGACAAACCTCACTATATAGTGGTGAACGGGTGCTCAAGAGCGACCTGCGCGTGGATGCCTATGGCACCCTGGATGAGCTTGATGCCTTCATTGGCGAAGCCAAACACCATGTGGATGATGATGAGGTGTTCAAGCTGCTCCTGGATACCCAGAATCGCCTCTATCGTGTGATGGGTGAGCTGGCAACGCCCTCCCAGGTATATCCGATGCCGATTTGTGATAGTGAAGTGGAGCAGATTACTGCTGTGATTCATCGTTTTGAACAAAAGGTGAATCTGAAGGGATTTGTTATTCCAGGATCGTGCTTAGGAAGTGCGAAGCTGGATATCTGCCGAACGATTGCCAGGCGCGCTGAACGCAGGGTAATTGCTCTGGCACAGGAAGCTGAAGTGCCAGAGCCTTTGCGCAAATATGTAAACCGGCTCTCAGATTTCTTTTACATCCTGGCCCGCTACATAGAAGTAAAACAGGGATTATTAACCTATAAAACCAAGCCGGAAACCGGCTGCACTGATTAATCCCTCTCTTGGTTCCAGGGGTTTGGATGCATCAATCCATTAGCCTGCAGTTTTTGTGCGGACTATGTTTTGGCTATCCAGGCCAGCTATGAAGCGCCAGGAGATGAAAAAGGAGTATATAATGTATAAAATAGTACTTATCCGCCACGGCGAAAGCTTGTGGAACAAGGCAAATCTATTCACGGGTTGGACAGATGTGGATCTATCCGAAAAAGGCATTGCAGAAGCTAAGGAAGCCGGACGTCGCCTAAAAGCTGAAGGCTTCCAATTTGATGAGGCCTTTACCTCTACACTTAAACGTGCCATCCGCACTTTGTGGCTGGCTCTGGATGAGATGGATCTGATGTACACCCCGATTCATCATGACTGGCGGCTCAATGAGCGGCACTATGGCGCTTTACAGGGCCTGAATAAGGCTGAAACAGCTGCCAAATACGGCGATGAACAGGTGTTGATCTGGCGCCGAAGTTATGACGTGCCTCCACCCGCCCTGGAAAAGAACGATGAGCGTTATCCCGGCAAGGATCCGCGCTACACACATCTGGAAGAAAACCAGATCCCACTGTGTGAATCCCTAAAGGATACAGTAGCCCGTACCATGCCCTTCTGGAATGAAGTGATCATCCCCAGATTGGTAGCCGGGCGCAAGATGGTGATCTCAGCACATGGCAACAGCCTGCGAGCCATTGTCAAAAACCTGGATCGCATTTCGGATGAAGATATCGTGAGTTTAAACATCCCCACTGGCATTCCTCTGATCTATGAATTTGATGCCGATCTTGAAGTTAAGAAAAGCTACTATCTGGCTGATGCCAAAGAAGTGGAAGCGGCGGCGAATGCAGTGGCAAATCAAGGTAAAAGCAAATAATACCGTGTTTAGTTTGAAATGACATAATCCATGCCCACCACCCAATATTGGATGAGGCTCCGCCCCATGCCCTAGCAAGATTATGTCATTTCAAAGTGGAAACTGTCTAATATATGGGGGATGCTTTGCGTAAACAAGGCATCCCCTAATTCGTTGCTTTATTTGCTTAGGATCATCTTCAGGGTACGGTGATATTTACCAGTCTTCAGATGGGAGAAATAGAGCCCGGAGGATAGTATTCGCCCTGCATCATCCT
>JALNYD010000092.1 GCA_023230025.1 Candidatus Cloacimonadota bacterium
CTGGCATACTCTCCGCTACACAACATCAAAGCTAAGCAGAAATATCCTGCTACCATGATCACTACCGCTGATCATGATGATAGAGTGATACCGGGACACTCCTTCAAATTCGCCGCAACCCTGCAGGAAAAAGCCGATCCGGGCAATCCAGTACTGCTTTACACTCAGTTTCAATCATCTCACGGCACCAGCAGCACAACCAAGAGCCTGGAATTGATAGCCGATGTTTATAGCTTCATCTGCATGACTATGGGAGTGTGATTTGTGAGAACTGAGGAAGAACTCAGGAAAGAGTATCAGTACCAAACCAGTAATAAGGAGTTACTATGAAATTAGGAGCATTTTCGATCAGTCTGAGCGTGAAGGACATCAGAGCCTCTGAGGCTTTTTACAACAAGCTCGGTTTTTCCACTCTGGGCGGGGATATCTCGCAGAACTGGTTAATCCTGCGCAATGGCGACACTGTGATTGGGTTGTTTCAAGGCATGTTCTCTGGCAATCTGCTCACATTCAATCCGGGTTGGGATCAATCTGCCCAAAACCTTGATTCATTTACTGATATCAGAGAGTTGAGACTGTTAATGGAGAAGCAGGGATTGGGTCCAGCGGCTCTGGATAATGATACTGAGTCAGGCCCCGCCAGCTTCACTGTTACTGATCCTGACGGCAACATGATCCTGTTTGATCAGCACCGATAGCCAAGGGGACCTATCACCTGAATGAAGTTTGCAATATGATTGATTACACGCTTGATGATGGTAATATCTATTGTGGCGGGTCCTGGTTTATCAGGTAGGGTCAGGTGCATAGCAGTTTGCCCTTGAAGCAACAAGGGCTACTGATCATAGAGGTATAAACCCATATCGTAAGGAGAATAAACATGAGAGAATCAAAAGACTATCTATGTTACTGCGGTCTATACTGCAAGATGTGCAGTATAGTAAATGGACTGCCTCAGGCTGCGAGCTCCCTGCATCGGATCATTGGGGTAGCGAGCGGCAGACCCTAAAACCGGTAATGGCGGTGGTGTAAGAAGGACCATAAAAGTCATAATTACGCATGGATACTCGGCAATAGAATGGTGAATTACTCCATTGTCCGCCTCTGAGAACCTTATAATATCCCGCTGACCAGTTTGTTGGCCCCTTGGGATTGTCCACCGGGCTTACTGTATAGTAATCTGGATCATACCAATCCCAGCACATTTCGTAAACGTTACCACTCATGTCATAAATGCCCAGAGCATTTGGCAGCTTAGTCCCCACGGGTTTTGTACCATAGGGATCATTGATGCCAAGATGCCAGGCTACGTCGCTGAGAATGTCCGATCCGCTGTATAGATAATCAGGATTATTCGTTGCACCTCTGGCTGCGTACTCCCATTCGGCTTCAGTGGGTAAGCGATATCCATCGGCACTCCAATTGCATTGTACCATGTTCCATTCGTGGGTTGTGTAATTTGGAACAGGACCCCAATAAGTAGGATCTGTACTGCCATTTATAGTATAAACCGGTGTCAAGCCTTCCTGCATGCTGCGTAAATTGCAGTACTTTAATGTGGCATACCATGAAACATAGTATACCGGATACTCTGGTCCAACACCAGCACTTCCAGATTGGGCTGGATTGTGTTCCATCACTTGCAGATAATCATACTGCGTAACTTCGTACTTGGATATCAAAAATGAATCCACAGTTACAGTATGCAACGGTAGTTCAGCCGCGTTGCCCATTCCCCGGGTATCACCCATGATGTACGTGCCGCCTGGAACCAGGACAAAGTCTTGATTCTCAACCTGATAATCCGCCTCCGCAATCGGGCTGTCATACCATTCAGCTTTATGGGCTACAGCTTTTATGCCGAGCTCGTGGTTTAAAACGATCGGTTCGCAGTAAACTGCCGAGAGAGTGTCAGGATCACTCCCGTCAAGACTGTAATAGATCGTTACACCCGGTGTGTCAGAATATATACCGATTGGGGTTCCCTGAGCATAAGTACCTGAAGTAGGATCAAATAACGGCATATTCAAGGTTGGGAAGCTCCCATCATTAGCGTGGATGCTAATCCGGTATTGGTCGCTTTCCAGTTCAAATCCTTCACCTCCAGCATCCCAGCAGATATGATGGGCATTTCCACTCATGATTCCGGGGCCTATATCTCCACTCAGGTATTGAGCTTGGGGCAAGATGTCATAGCTGGCACCGTTATTGTCTGAAAAGCGTATGCTGATTTTACAAACATCATTGTTCATATCTGCTAGATCATAAAACACGTCAATGATTCCGCTGCCATCCATACGTTGCCAGGCAGTGATATTGCTTACTTCAGGGGCTGTGGGCGGCATGGGGTCTCTGGTGATGGCAAATGAATCCCAGAATGCATACTTCTGAAGTCCTGCGTGATTTGCCGCTACTCTTAGCTTTACCTGCCGCTGATCATATTGGATTGGGACTTGAATTAATGTCCAAATCTGAGTATCAAGGCTCACATCAATCCAGTCGTTCCAACTAAGCCCATTGTCGAATGACAGGGCATACATGCAGTGATCATCGGGTAGACATAAGGATTTCGTACAATAATAAAAATTGATCTTGTAGCTGTATCCCAGCGGAAGAACTTGGTTATCAAATTCTATTACTCCCTGATAGTTATCAAGGTTCCAGCTTGCCCAACACTGACTGCCTTCTTGGGGTAACACACCACCCAATTCCGTATCAATCACATCCCAAAATCCGGTGCCTGTGTAACTGGAACAATAGCCCCAACAATCCTGAGCCTCATTATCAAATCCTTGCCGGAGAAACACCTCAGCACAAAGAGTCGATTGTAGGCCAAAGGAAAAAAACAGAAGTAGAGGGAGGGTAAACCTGATAACTTCAGGTAAGTACTTCAGGTATGTTCTCATTACTTGTTACCTCCAGGCGTGTTACTTAGCAGTTCGTGAAGCGTTATTGGCCGTTTTCCAGTTTGAAGGATATCTCGCGATAGATCATTTCGCCCACTGAAGTCCTTGTATGAGACTACTCTGTAGTAGAGCTGATCCCTGTATTCGAGTGCTTTATGGTGGGTAAAAGTCGTGTCTCCGGTGCTACCTAACAGGAAATAGTGATCCTCATCTTCATAAGGTGAATCAGCATAGAACACATAGTATCCGTCCGGATTAATGGGAATACTCATGGGGGCAATTGTGGTGGTTACGGGATTCCAAGAGATGATGGCGTCCAGATCTTCAGCTATCTCTATTGTCAGGGAATCCGGAGCTGCTGGCGCCAAACCCAGGATCGAGAAGGAATTGGGATTCATTACCTCGGAGCTGTTTCCAAAACGATCACTAATCGATATCTTCACAAAGGCACCATCTGTATCAACGAAAGGTAACTGCCACGGCCATTGTCCGGTGTTCGGCAGCCATTCGGCCAGGCTGATAAAGCTGTCCAAACTATCGATACTACAGGATATGTTTACACATTCATCGGTTAAGTGAGGATCTTCAGCCCTCCAGATAATATCCTGCGATTCTCCGATATACCAAGTCTCTCCACCGGCAGGACTGATCAATTGAAGAGAGGGCGCAACTGTATCCAGAGTAAGCTGCTCGCTTGTGTTATAGCCGGTAAGGGTAAAAGATACGCTCACGTAAAGCGAAAGAATTGCGGTAATCAAGATTTTCATGATAACTCCTAAAAGCAGTGTCAGATTTCCAATGGTCAGACGCAGGCAACCTCAATCCCATCCTCTTATTTTGTCAAGGAATAATTTGACAAATATCATGATTGTATAAACTAGGTTACTTGCTGTCCTATGCCGAATCAAACTTGGCTTTGCGCTTGAGATCGGTAATACTTGTTTAGAGATGTATAGAAGTTATTATGTACTAACTGCATTATCTCTTTTATCAGCATAGCCACAAATGTTTATTACCGAGGTGAGTAATATGAGCCCAAGAATCGCAGCAACGTCATTCCCCCTGCTCAGGGATGCAAGTGATGCGATTGAGCACTTGCTGGAGCAGGTGCGGCTGGCAAAAAGCAGAGATTGCGACCTGATCATCTTTCCGGAAGCGATATTGGGGGGATTGGACTATTTGGGAGATTATCCTTCCGATCTGGAGATATCATATCAGGAAAACTCTCCTGAACTACAGCGCATCAGGGAGTATGCCAGAAGAGAATCCATCGGGATAGGATTTGGCTTCCTGGAAAATGCTGATGGCTTGATCTATGATGCATATCTGATCTATGATCGTACCGGAGTGCCTTGTTTGCATTATCGCAGAATTTCCGACACCTGGATGCCCTCTGAGGTATCTCGTGATCATTATGCTTGTGGTGAAGAACTACTGATCAGTGACACTCCGTATGGGAGGCTTGGCATCCTGCTCTGCGGCGATTTGTTCGATGAGGAGCTAGTTCAGCAATTGTGCAGCCAGAATCCTAACCTGTGTTTACATCCCATAGCGCGCGCATTTCCATTGACCGATGATATTCAACAGAGTTGGGATGAGCAGGAATTCCCCTTTTATCTGGAAGAGTACCGCAAGCTCAAGACCGATGTTCTGGTCTGCAATATGCTGGATTTTACGCCAAATGATGGCGCTATCTATTGTGGTGGAGCCTGGTTCATCCGGAATGGTCAGGTCCAAAACAGTTTGCCTTTGAAGCAGCAAGGGCTACTGATCGTTGAGGTGTAAACCTATATCGTAAGGAGAATATACATGAGAGAATCAAAAGACTATCTATGTTACTGCGGTCTATACTGCAAGATGTGCAGTATCGTAAACGGACTGCCTCAGGCTGCGCGCTCCCTGCATCAGATCATGCAGGAAGATGGCTGGGAAGGTTTTGGCAGCTATATGTACCCGGAGTTTGGCGATTTTTGGAAAGTGCTGGCTGAACTGAAGGAAATGGACAACACTTCGCCACTCTGCATTGGCGGTTGTGGTAATCCAGCGTGTGAAATCCGCATCTGCGCTCAGGCAAAAGGCTTGGACGTTTGCGCGTTTTGCGACGAATACCCCTGCGCCAAACTCAGGGCTTTTACAGCCGCTTATCCCTTTATCCTGAAGAATAATGAGCGGATCAGAGAGATCGGCATCACCGCCTGGCTCATTGAACAAGACGAGCTGGTTGCCAAGGGTGTTACCAATAAAAGCCTGAAATAGCTATCTTACTTTAGAAGCTCCAGCGTTCATCCTTGTTCTTGAAGGATCCCGAGCCAAGAATATTCAAGTCACGGTCTGATACATACCAGTCTTCAGACCCGTGAGTGATGGCACTTGCGCCTTTCATGGCCTCAGTACTTTGAGCCGTGTATATGCACATTCCGAGCGTATTGTTCAAAGGATTAGGCAAGCAAAACGCAATTCTAAGCTGCGTCCCTTCGTAGGCCTTGTCAGCGATGATCCGATCTGGGTGAATCTCAAAAGGCATGTCCTGTTTGAACTTTTCCATGATCAGATTTGTCCCCCAGGCTCCATACAGGCAGAGGGTTTTCTTGCTCAGATCCATGCCCAGCGCAGCCTGATCGCTCACGGCTTCATAGCATTCCTTGTTCATTACTAACCAATCAACGGTGGGCATGATGTATTCCTTAACTCCGCTTACTCTATCCGGATCGGGATAGATGATCAGGACATCCCCTGAATACACACTATTAACCGGCCCTGTGAAGGTCATTAAACGCGCGATCTCTTCTTCGGAGATTTTCGTACGTTCCATAAAGTATTGCGCGATGGCAGGGAAACACTCTGCGTAGCTCGTTCCCTTTTGTTTGTGCTCCCCTTCATATTGCAGGATGGCCTCATAGGCAGCCCTGATAAAGAGAAATCCTGAATCGATCTCACCCTGTAGAACTCCATCAAATTCTTTATTGAAGTACAATTCGGAAAGGTGATAGTCATTCACCCGCACCAGATGTTCAGCCACTACAACCCACCAGGAGCTATAGGCATGGTACATCTTGTCCTGGATAATTTCATAGAGCTCTCCACCGCTTTCAAACAGGCTCCAGTATTGATCCACCAGGGGATTGACAAATGTATGGGAAAACTCGTGGAAGAACCAACTGGATAGTCCTATCAAGTCTTTGTCAGTAAACTTGCTGCAGTCTATATTCGTTATACAATAGGCGTGGATCCCTCCCTCATCATCCATCAAGGCCGGCCCGTAACCACCTTTTACCAAAGGCGATATGGCGAGATTGTAGGAAGCATGACTGTATCCATACCACTCCACCATATGGGCGATCAGATCAGGATGCTGGCTAAAGGCATTTATCGCATCATCAACTCTCTTTTGGAGATAGGGTCTCTGAGATGCAAAAAAGCCAGCAAAATCGATCTCCAAGGCAAATTGACCCAGCATACTGTAGAAATCATCCATCGTTCCGGCTTGAGTCACACACTCCAGCCTGCTCAGGTTCATTGCCTCCGAACAGGGCTCCCACTTGCGATATGTCCGTGAAAAGCTAAGATCTTCAAAACGCAGGAAGCTGCTTACGGGAAGGTCATATACATAGCCACATTCCTCTATGTCCCGCAGTCTTTGCATTATCGGATGATCCTTGTGCTCTCCGAACCATAGCTCGATCGCTTCTGCGTAAGGACCGGCTTTAGAGACCATTTTGCTGCCGGAAAGATATTGAATTACGGCAAGTAGCTCCAAGCGCGGATCAACCGATATCGTTAACATCCCAGTATGGCCAACGATCGCTTTGGGCTTCGCTTCAACCTTATATCCTTCAGATGTGGCCAAAAGGGGCAGGAATCCTACCAGTAAAACTAACAGAGCAAGAAACTCATGAGTATAAGTAATCATTAATTGGGATCTCCTTGTCACCTTCTGCGTTGACCACCTGATTTTCTACAGATATAGAATACTCGTGGATCATCCATTGAGGTGCTACCAAGTTTATCATTCACCAAATCAACCTGTGAAAAATAGCTCTGAAGGTCATCTCTGACTTGATGTACATCAAATGATACTTCAGTGATAGATTCGAAGTAGTGTTTGTAATTGCTATCAGCTTCGGAGATAAAGAAGTTCATTTCCCAGGTAGCTTGATCTATACCGCTATTATAGTACTGCATTACAAGATAGTCATTCTCACTCTGTCTGAACATCGTACGCTTGTTGATGGGTAAGTTCAACGCGTAAGGTGTATTGACATCAAAGATAAAGTAACCATCCTGGAGAAGGTGATCACTAACTGCCTTGAATGTGGATAGCCATTGAGAATATTCCAACAGATGATTCATGGAATCAAACATGCAGAGAATCAGATTGAAGCTATGGTCAAGCTTGAAATCGGACATATTCTGGAGTGAAAACTGTGCTTGCGGGACATTTTTCAGGGCTGACTGCAACATTACTGGCGAGAGATCAAGCCCGTAGATATACTTGGAGTTACAAAAATACGACAGATTCCTCCCCGTTCCGCAGGCAATTTCAAGAACAGAATCGGTTTTAACAGGATAATGGGCAGCTACCATATCCATAAAATCGCTAAACTTAGGTCCAAAATCCATAAATGAATCATAATACCTACCCAATACGTCATAATTCGCCATAGGATTCTCCCGTATTTATAAACAGCATACTGCTCAATTTGGCTTCCTTCGATGCTGCACAAGCTTGGTATTTTCTGATCAATTGGAGATTACTGTGTGTTGAGATTATGTCTATATATTGATCCTCAACTCGTTGAATCTCAGGTTACTAAATGGAGCTTCAATCATCTTCGCTATACTAATCAGCGGAAGGACAAATGAACATTTGCCTAGTTTTCATACATGTAGTGTAAGTCAAGTTATTTTCATACACCTCTAGCAATCTGCACTCCTTTTAGTTCCTTTCGCCTGTTTCCCACATCTGGATCCTCTTGGGTTTCATCTGGGAAGCCTCAATTGGGGCTATCCAGGTTAAGAGAATCCCAAACACTTCCTGAGCGTGGCTTGGGAAGTGTTTGGGATGCGTTTGACATGTATAGAAGGTAGGGGGTAGGCGATTGATGGCAGACGAAGAATCAGGTTGCCCATCAAATGGGGGAATGCCAGATTACTTTTTGCTTGACAATGTGGCTGACTCATGCTTAACGGCTGTTATTACAACGATCCAAATACAAATGAAGGAGTAAACGATGCTTTACAGTTTCAGAATCCGTGGTTTGATAATCGGCTGTTTGGCGCTACTTACGTTTTGCTTAGTGCCTCTATTCGCTCAGGACAAAATGGAGTTGGAAATTCAGCGGGAGGTCCTGGTCAATTGCACTCAGGTTGCGGCTCAAGGATTGAGTGGAATTCTCTCTGGTATGGAGAACAAGGAACAGATCGAGATCTGTCGCAAGTTCGTAAAGCCCATCAGATTTTTTACCGACCAGTCGGGTTATTTCTATATCTATGACATGAAGGGAGTGAATATTGCCCATGCCACACAGCCAGAAAAGGAATGTAAAGATCTCTTTGAATACCGCGATTCCAAGGGGAATCTTTTGATTCAGGGCTTGATCAAAGCTGCAGCAGAGGGTGGAGGATTTGTTGATTTCTGGTGGGAAAATCCCTTGACCGAGAAAGAAGAACAAAAGCTGGGCTATGCCTTGCCAATCAAGGGGACAGATTTCTTCATCGGTTCCGGAATATACGTAAAGTAAGGCATATCCCTTAGTTTCTGTAACCCAAAATAACAGGCTTTATGACAGCTGTTCCTTTCGCTGGATTGGGTAGGTGTCATCAAGTAAGGTAGAACAGCGCTTCTATCCAGCGAAAGATACAGCCCAAAGGTTTTGTAAATGAAAAGACTCTCTTTGTCCATAGTACTCCTGTTCTGTCTTTTGCAGCTCTCCGCAAAAGAAGTTCCACCTCTTGCTCCCGAACAACCAGATACCCTGCAAATCCATGATACGATCTTGATTGATTCCTGGGCTTGGATGAGGGAACGCGAACATCCAGACCTGCAAACGCATCTGAAGCTGGAAGAGAAGTATGCTCAAAACGTATTGAAGGATTCGCGGAAGCTTTCCATGACCCTGTATGAGGAGTTTGTAGCGGGCATCAACGAGCAAGATCAATCCTATCCGTGGTATAAGAAAGGTTACTATTACTACAGTTCAAACTCGAGTGATGAGCTATATCCCAGATATTATAGAAAGCGGGGTGATCTTTCCGCTCCAGAGGAATTGATCCTTGATCTGAACCAATTAGCTGAGGGCAAGAACTACCTTGAGCTGGATGTGTATTCCATATCGCCAGATCAACGCTATCTGGCATATTCCATTGATGATAGCGGGGACGAAGACCATCAGCTCTTTATCAAGGATTTGCAGACCGGAATCACTCGAGACATGGGCTTATCAGCGGTAAGTGACTTCTGTTGGTATGCCGATAATGAGCACTTTCTGGTGATCTGTGAGAATGAACGTTGGCAAAGCAACACCTGTTATCTTTCTTCCAGATTGCAACCAGATCCCCGGCTTCTATACCGGGAGGCGGATCCCGAGTTTGATCTCTCAGTTTATCGCAGTACAGACGAGAGCAAAATCTTCCTTCTGGCATACAACAAATCTCGCACAGAGGTCTTTGAGACCGATGCTGATAATCCCCAGGCCGGTTTCAGTTCCTTTGCCGGGCGTGATCCCAAGCATATTTACTACCCGGATTATCATCAAGGCAGATACTATGTCCAGTCCAATTATGCCCATCCTGAAAGTCCTATCTATAGCTGTCCGACTGAGGATACACGCAGAGAAAACTGGCAGGAACTTATTATCGCGGGGGATTCCAGACCGAT
>JALNYD010000093.1 GCA_023230025.1 Candidatus Cloacimonadota bacterium
CAAAAACATGACTTACGATGACATCAGCTGGTTTACCTTTGAAGCCTTGTTTTCTCAGGAACCACCAGCCTTTGATTTGTCCATTGAGAACACCGCTACAGAGTTCTACCATTTTCTCAGCCATCGCACACGCTTCATGCTGATCGACGAGTTTCAAGATACATCATTGATCCAGTTCAATATCCTGCGTCCCATCATCGAAGAAATCTGTGCTGGTCTGGGTTCCAAGGAGTTAGGTGGGGTGATCGTCGTAGGTGATGAGAAGCAATCCATCTTTGGATGGCGTGGGGGAGAGCGCGATCTGCTGCTAAACCTGAAGAACATTATCGGCAATCTGGCAAATGCCAGGAGTGATGTTCTTGACGATTCCTGGCGCTCCTCCCGCGATATGATGGACTTCATCAACAACATTTTTGAGCATCCCAGGTTGCACGATTATCTGAATGCAAACGACATGCAGTGGCACTATCCCGAAGTACGATCCGCTATTGGAGATCTACCAACATGCATCGAACTGAAATGCAGCCCATATTCCAGGGCTGGAGGCGATTCACCCAAAACCGATGTCCTGGAATCATTTGTGAATAATATGATCATCCCCAATCTTGGTAACAAGAACAATGAGAAGATCGCCATCCTCTGCCGCAAAGGTAAACAACTAAACAATCTGCAGATTTTGTTGGAAGAAAAGGGGGAAACCGGGATTTTCCAACCTTCGGCTTCCTTGGTTGAGCACAGCCTGGTCTCACCTTTACTGGCCTGGATGCGCTTTGTTGTTTACAAGGATTGGTATAGCCTACTCAGCCTCTTGCGAAGCGATTACTTGATGCTTGATAGCAGATCCTTAAAACAAGCAGTTGATGCCATATCACAGTTTCAGGAGCAGCATAGCCAGGCGATCCAGGATTATTCCCAGCTCTGTGTTCAGGCCCCTTTTCTTGCTCAATGGCTGGAGCTTTCTCAAAAGCATTCCACCCAAAAGCCATACCAAAGCCTGCGTGAACTCTGCGGTTGCCTGATCAGTGATGTCGTGATCGAAAACCAAAGAAATCAACTCAATTTGGAAGCCTTCCTGGCTCTTGTCAAAGATTGGGAACTGAACCATGCCAAAATGGGTGCGGGAATGGCTGACCTCTTGGATTACATTGATGATAACTATATGCAGGATTCCTTCAAGCAGGTTTCGATAGAGGGAGAGGAACATCTACAACTGCTAACCATCCACAAATCCAAGGGTCTGCAGTTTGACAGGGTATTTGTTTTCTATGATTTATCTGATTCTCGGGCTAATGACCATGATAAGCTATATTGGAGTTATCGTTACAGCCAGCGTTTGAACACACGTGGCGAGGCTTTCTCCAGTTTCCAGGATATCGATGCATTTGCGCTTAGTTTTCATTACGAAGATGTCCTGAAGCATTCCAGCGCCAAAGCCTTGTGGGAACAGAAACGCAGGCAAACGCTGCTGGAGGAACTCAACACCCTTTACGTGGCCTTCACCCGGGCCAAGACCTCGCTGCATATCTGCTTTGGCTATGCCGGAAAGGATTCCTGGCCAGATTATTTCGCCGCCAGAGATGAAGACAACCTGAAGCTGCCTGCAATCCTTGCCAATGCCTGCATGGAATACTTCGCTTCTGCATCAGCCGATATCAATGGGATTTACCGTTTTCAAAGCGAATATCCTCAGACCAAAACAGAAGTACACGATGATACTCAAACCTGTATGCAATTGAGCATTCGTCCAGAATCTGTAGCTGAGGAAATGGGTGTGAATTGGGAAGCGTACCTGCCGGTTATGGATGATACAGTAAAGAATTGGAAAGCCGTGTATCTTGAGCAAAGACAGCATTTGTATGGCGATCTGCTGCACTACTATCTGAGTTTCATCCACAGCGACACCGGGGATGAACACCGGATGGCAGCATCCCAGTGTATTAGCCGCTATGGTTCACTACTGCCGGAGACTACGTTAAAAAGCATTTTTGAGTCCGGCAAAAGGGAACTCCGCAAGCATAGCTATCTGTTTGATCCAGCCTTTGACAAGGTTTTCACTGAGCTCCCAATCGGACACTTGCGCATTGATCGCTTGATGTTAAACAGCACTCAAAAGCTGGCTCTGGTGATAGATTACAAAACCGGGGGAATCCACGAGCAAGAACAGATTGAGCATTATATTCAGGCTTTGAAGAGAATCCCAGCTTTGAAGGATTACTCTTTTGAGAGCCGCTACGTTCAGCTTCTTCTTTGAGGATTCGAGATGGCCAAATGAACTTCATGAGCAAAATCTGATTTACATTGGAGCAAAGAAAAAGGAGCCCCGCAAGCGGGGCTCCTTATTTAGTCTAATTTACTTATTACTTGGAGAGCAGCATCTTTTGGGTAACTGCTTTTCCGCTATTTTCCACGCGGACAAAATAGATGCCGCTGGAAACAGCTTTACCATTCAGATCAGTACCATTCCAAACCACGCTGTGTTTGCCGCTGGTCATATCGGTATCAACCAGAGTATTAACAATCTGACCCTTAAGGTTGAATACCTTCACAGAAGTCATTCCGGATTCCGGAACGCTATAGGAAATGGTGGTCTCCGGATTGAAGGGATTGGGATAATTGCTGGCAGCCAGTGTGATAGCAGGATTCAGTTCGTTTTCATTGGCAGTACCAGTGTAAACGATGGCGCGAATCATGATTTCTCCGGTTTCATAAGGAGTCCAGCCACTACCCAGATTGGTCACGCTATGACCGTTTGAGGAAGTATCAACACCAATCATTGAGGCATTGGGGGTTTCCATAATGGCCATGTAGAAGCTGCCATCGGGAACGATAACGTCTTCCGGGAAGGCCACATAGTTCCAGCCCTGGATCACGCTGGCGGCAGGATATTGCACCTGAGTGATCATAGTATTGGGCAAGCCATCAACGCCATCGTTGTCATAGAGGCGCACGATGATGCTGGCGGTTGAAGGTGTATGAACGTAGATTTTGGCATACTTCACGGTAACGGTATCATTGTAGAAGTTGTGCAATACAGCCATCTGGCGGGAAGAACCCACGTTCAGACCTTCTTCTGCACTACCGTCATCATAGTAGGATTCACCATGCAGGCTGGGAAGTACAAAGACTACAGCCGGATTGGAAGCAGGAGATTCATTGGCATCATACATAGCGGTAACATGATAGGTATGAACTCCACCTTCAACGTTGTTATCAGTATAAGTGAGCACTGTGGCGGCTACTTCATCGATCATTACATCATCACGATATATTCTGTAACCTGTAGCACGAGTACCTCTGACACTGCTGTGAGTGGGAGCGCTTTGTAAAGTGCCTTCGGCAAAGGTGGGGTTCTGAGGAAGCTCACCAATGGCATATTCACGACCATCAGCATCGGCTACATAAACTCTGATGTTCCAGTTGCCTTCAAGGCCGGCATTATCAAACAGAGTATCCCAACCACCGAGGTTCAGCATATTGCCATATCCATTTACTGTGGGACCATCATCAATACCGGCAGGATATCCAGTCTGAGTGTTGCAGCGGTAACCAGCCATGAGGGATTGACCAGCAGGAATGGTGAAGGGAGTATCAAGGATAATCTCATTCCATTGGCCGATAACAGGAGCAGTAACAGCCTGATCAACAACCAGGGAGTGAGCGGTACCAGTCCAAATGCGAACGGCGTATTCGCAATTGGCTTCGGCGGGGAAGAACTGGATCTTGGTAATATTCATTCCCACATAGGGATAGATGCTGTTGGTGTCGCCCATGGCATCCCAATTGGCAGCCACGTCGAAATCAGCAGCGGCACCAGTGCCTATGGAGTTGCCACCATTCTCATTGTCATAATGAATCCAGCCTTCTTCGCCACCGCCACCACCGGAACCAGGAGCATCCCAATTCAAGGTGACATTGGTACCTTGAACATCGGCTACCAGGTTCTCAGGAGCTGCGATAAAAACATCGTTGTAGATCTTGAAATCATCAATCATGATGCCAGTACCCTGCGGAGTTCCGGAATTGGATTTGAAGTACCAGCGGAACTTCACAGTCTCACCTGCGAAGTTCGTGATAAATCCATCCAGGGTGTAGCTTTCCAGCATGGGAGACCATACGTCTGGAGCATCACTATAAACATAGTTGTCGCCATCGGGATTCGCATATGGGTTGCTCATTGCATTCCAGGTCATTCCATTATCAGGAGAGATTTCCCATCCCCAATAATCAACATCCGGGAATGTTCCGGGATCGGTGAAATTACCCATGATCATGAAGTCTGCCCAGATTTCACCACTGGAAGGAAGGGTGATGGAAGGACTAACCAGGTAGTTCAGCATATTGGGATTGTATGAGCCAGAAGCGTTCTGGTTCTTCATCACATGTGTAGGTGATGGAGCTGTTGCTTCAGTGGCAAGGTTCCAGATGTCTCCACCCAGGGGAACCAGGCTGGAAGCAGTCATTTGACCATCATCGGTACCATTGTTTGTGTAGCCACCAAAGGATATGTCATCTACCATGAAACCAAACATATTGGGCTGATCAGCAGTGGAATAGGCTGGGTCAGAGGCAAAAGCAAAACGGATTTTGACGCTTTGGCCTACATAGGCAGAAAGATTAAAAGTAGCTGTTGTCCAATTGGTTACGATGCCACCCCAACCAGGAATGCCAAGGCCTTCACCATGCTCAAAACCGAAAGCATAGGAGTTTTGGAAGTCGTAGGCAGGGGTTCCGTTAATTACGTTCCAGGTTGTTCCACCATCTGTGGAGATACGGACGTTTGCGGAATCCCAACCATCATAATCACCACTGGCACCTGGATCTTCCAGGCCAAGTCTCATTTTGAAGCTAAGGGTTGCGTTTGCAGCAGTAAGAGTCTGCGCAGGAGTGTCCAATACAAGATACTGGTGATCATAATAACCACCAATGTTCGCTCCTGATGCCAAGCTCGGATCACCCATCCACCAAACGTTTCCCTGGGTATCGCCCATGGCGTAGATTTCCCAGTTGTTGGGGCTCTCTGCGCCGTCATAGTGAGTCCAGCCATCAGCGCCGGATTCAAAGTCTTCATGATATGCTACCACTTCATAGGCAAAAACTGAAGTAATCAGCATAGCGGCCAATATAACAAGCCAATGTTTTTTCATTGATCCTCCTTAGTAGATCACGATTCTTGAGTCTGTATTAAGCAAAACTGCTTCCAATCATTATTCTTCTCATTAGCAAGCAAAACTGCTTCCAATTTTTTGTCAATCTATTTTTGCTGGCTTTCAGGCTTCAACCTGCATCAGGTGTATTGCAAGCGATAAAGGTCATAGTACAAGCCTTTCTTATCAAGCAACTCATAGTGTGTTCCTTCTTCTACGATCCGTCCTTTGTGCAAGACCAAAATCCTGTCTACATGCTGGATGGTGGATAATCTGTGAGCGATGATGATCGAAGTGCGATCTTTGATTATCTTTCCCAGAGCATCTTGAATCAGGATTTCAGTTTCAGTATCGATATTACTGGTGGCTTCATCCAGAATAAAGATAGCTGGATTATAAGCAAGAACCCGGGCAAAGGCGATTAATTGACGCTGGCCGGTGGATAGGGTCGCACCTCTTTCCATCACTGGTTCGTCGTACTTGCCTGGAAGGTTTTGAATAAACTTATCTGCGTTTACATACTTTGAAACCTGCCGCACTTCTTCCCGTGTGAGTTTAGAATTATTCAAAGCGATGTTGTCGTGGATATTGCCACTGAAAATGAATACATCCTGTTGCACGATACCCACGTTTGAGCGGATATCGGAGAGGGCGTAGTTTTCCAGGCGCTTGCCATCAATGCGGATCTGACCTTTTTGATAGGGATACATGCCCAGGATCAGGTTTACGATTGATGTCTTACCGCTACCGGTATGGCCGACCAGGGCGATCTTTTCGCCTGGTTTGATCTTCAGATTGATGTCTTTTAATACCCATTCTTCGTTGTTGTATGCCAGCCAGAGATTCTCAAATTCGATCTCGCCTTCCAGCTTTACGTTTGTGGCCTTATCTTCACGGTAGTCATCAGCTTCCTGATCCATCAGGTCAAAGATGCGTTCCGCACCTGCCAACGCGCCTTGCAGCACGTTAAACTTCTCGCTGAAGTCGTTAATCGGCTCAAAGAGCTTGTGTACATACGCAGTGAAAGCCATAAGCAGACCAATGGTGATAGCATTATGCAGGATCTGTCCTCCTCCGTACCAGATGATCATCGCTACGGCGATTTGCGAAGAGACGTGGATGATGGGGCGGAAGAAGGCAAAGAGCTTCAGCTGCTTCATCGATGTGAGGAAATAGGTGTGATTGATGCTGGAAAACTCATCCCGTTTGTGACTGTATTGATTGAAGAGCTGGATGATCTTCTGCCCGGCAATATGCTCGGCCAGAGTAGCGTTCAATTGAGCCAGATACTTTCTCACTTCGCGGTAAATCACCCTGGTCTTACTGCGGTAAACCGAGATCACCCATACCAGGGCCGGTAAAATTGCCATGCTAACCAGAGCCAGTTGCCAATTCAAAACCAGCATCAGGATCACGATTGCAATCACGATGATCACATCCTGCACGATTGTGATCACGCCCGATGCCAGCATTTCGTCAATGGCACGGATGTCATTGGTAACCCTGGTCACCAATCTGCCCACAGGATTCTGATCGAAATATTTGGTAGGCATTTGCTGCATATGTTCAAACACATCATGCCGCAGGTCGTTCATCGCTTTCTGCGAGAAGGTGGTGGTCAGCACGGCCTGCGTGTAACCGCAGATAAAGCGGACTACGATGATCCCGAAATACAGCAAGGCTAAAAGCAACAACGCATTTGAGGAATCCCTGCGCACTTGCAGACGGTCCAGCCGGGGCAGAGATAGCATTTGCTCTCTGGCCACGGCGATTTTGCCGCCACCAATCCGGAAGAAACCGGAAAGCTCGCTGATTCCGTCTTCGGGATTGGGATCCTTCACAAGATGTTTACTCAAGATTTCCAGATTCTGCGGATTATCATCCACCAGGAATACAGAATGCGGGCTCAAGATGCCCTGTTCTTCCAGTGTTTTCAGATCACTGACTTCCATCTTTTGTCTATCGGTGGATGAGATCACTACATAGTGGATGCCGCCACTGGCATATTCCTTGAATCCCAACACCTTATTGTGGTTCATGAAGCTCTGATACATCGCTTCATCCACGAAAATCGCGATGGACTTATCGGATACAATGTGATCATCGATTGCGGAACGTTGAATCAGGGGCAGGATAAGTTCTGCCACGGTTACCAACATCAATACAACGAAAGATATTATCACCCATTTGAGGTATGGTTTCAGATAGTGGGCCATTCGCCCATACAAACGGCGGTCGTATATTTTGCCCTTCAGGTCATCACTGGCGAATCCGCCACCACCACGTCCGTGCATCATGACTCCACCTCCTCATCTTCCAGTTTGGCACGAATGCGCTGTTTCTCAAACAGGTCGTGATAGATGCCGCCTGCTCGAAGCAGGGAGGAGTGATTGCCGCGTTCCTTGATCACGGCGTCGGTGAGCACGATAATCTTGTCGGAGTGCTGGATGGAAGATATCCGGTGGGCGATGATGATCGTCGTTTTACCTCTTCTGGCTTCGATCAAACGTTCCAGGATCTGGCGTTCGGTTTTGGTATCAACAGCGGAAAGGGCATCGTCCAGAATCAGTACCTGAGGATCGGTGAGCAGAGCACGCGAGATGGCGACGCGTTGCTTTTGACCTCCTGAAAGAGTGATTCCGCGTTCACCGACAATCGTTTCAAACTGATGATCAAAATCCATTATTTCTTCGTAAACGCTGGCAATCCGTGCCGCCTCATATACTTCTTCCAACGAGGCAATGGGATTACCCAGACGGATGTTGTTGGCGATGGTATCGCTGAATAGGAAGATATCCTGCGGCACCAGCACCAGATCACGCCGCAGCACTTCCAGAGGAATGCGGTAGAGTTCGTGATCATCAATGTAAATACTATTCGGGGGTGGGTTGTAGATGCGCACCAAAAGCTCGATCAAACTGGTCTTGCCACAGCCCGTGGGGCCAACGATAGCCAAAGTCTCGCCCGCTTCAACATTCAGGGAGATGTCTTTAAAGATGATCGGCAGATCATCAGCATAGCGGAAGCGTAGATCTTTCACCGTGATTTTCCCGGAAAGCCCTGTGATTTCGGGATTTGCCTGGCTGTCATCTATCTCCGGTTTGATCGTGAAAATCTCGTTCAGGCGATTTAGTGAGGCGGTTCCACGCTGATACATATCCACGATCCAACCAATGGCAATCATCGGCCACACCAGCATGCCAAGATACTGGAAGAAGGCGATAAAACCACCGATGGTGATATCGCCACGAATGGCCGAACGACCACCGAAATAAAGGGTTATGATCATCGAACAGGCGATCACAAAGCCCTGGAAGGGATGAAAGAAGCCTGCAATCTTGGCCATGGAAATGTTTTGATTCACAAAGTCCAGGGATACCTCATCCACTTTCTTCAATTCTGCCTGTTCCTGATTGAAGGCTTTTACGATGCGGATGCCGGAGATGCTTTCCTGGATCTTCCCGCTCATGGAGGCAAAACTGGCTTGAACCAATGCAAACCGTTTATGCATCTTTTTGCCAAAATAGGCGATAGTGATCGAGAGAATCGGCATTGGGATGATTGCCAGCAGAGTTAACCGGAAATCGATCGATATCATAAACGAAAAGCTGGCAATGGTCATGAACACGATGTCCATGGCAGCTATCAATCCCATGCCAAAGAGCATTCTTACTGCATTCAGATCGTTGGTGGCATAGGCCATCAGATCGCCAGTCTTGCTATGGTTAAAATAGTTCTGAGAGAGCTTGAGCAGGTGATTGTAAAAATCCTGACGCAGGCTCTTCTCGATGCGATGGGAATTGCCGATGATCAGTATGCGCCAAAAGAAGCGCAAAACCATCACTGCAATGGCCAATGCACAAATCAATAAGCCTACCCAAACCAGACCCCTTTCATCAATCGTCCGGTTCTGAATGCTGTCAATAGCGAATTGCATAACCTTGGGCATGGCCAATTGAACCACGTCAACCAGGATTAGCATTGCAATCCCACCACCAATCTGAGCATAGCTTTTCTTCAAATAGGGAAGAATAGCGTCGAAAGTTCGCATGCTTTTTTGTATCCTTATTATTTATCTTACACATGGGAAATGCGATTACTGCCTGTGTAAATCACATATCTTACCATGCTCAGGGATTGCCCCTTTTTGTCAATTGCTTTATGCGCATTATCCTGTAACTCAATCCGATTGATGGAGTTTACATAAAAGCCCATAGGATTCGACACGTCTCGTGTCGAACGAAGCCGCGGGCAGAAGATATAAGCAGATACACTGCTTCTGCAGACGAGACGTCTGCCATCCTGAGCCATAGGATTCGACACGTCTCGTGTCGAAAGAGTCCACAGTCTGGGAGAAACAAGCAAATCCCTGCTTGAACTCCGAAGCTCGAAGCAGTGGTGGCGTATCGTAGCTTTCGGAGTTCAAAGAGCCTTTCTTTGTTGCAAGTTTACCTCTTGTTTTGCGGCTCTTTGGACTTCGTGTAATCCTCGAAATCTGCTGTTGAAGTCAAAGCCGGCTGCCAATAAGTTGAAATGTACAGATTATCAAGCCGACTTTAACTCCAAACTCTATCCACTTTCCGTTGCTTTATA
>JALNYD010000198.1 GCA_023230025.1 Candidatus Cloacimonadota bacterium
GACCAATGTATCCTCTGGAATTATAGGGTTACGGTAACGGTATTCGCTGGCATACTCGGCATGCACTGGAATCCGCGCCATATCCTCAATAATGTATTTACCGATTAAAGCTGCATGATATGATGTTCCGCAGGCAATCAGGTGAATCTGCTTGATCTTGCGCAGCTCAAAACTGGGCAGGTTCAAGCCCCCCAACCGGGCAGTACCCAGCGCCTCATTTATTCTTCCACGGAAGCCATTATCAATCGTAGTGGGCTGTTCAAAGATCTCTTTGAGCATAAAGTGTTTAAAATCACCCTTTTCAATAGCGGAGATATCCCAATCTACCACGGATATCTGAGGTTTAACACTGGCTTTACCCAAGGTGGAGATCTCAAATCCATCCCTGCGCACAACGCATAGCTCACCGTCTTGCAGATAGATCACGCGCTTGGTATGGATCACAATCGCGCTAACATCACTGGCTACGAAGTGTTCATCATCAGATATTCCAATGATCAAAGGGCTGCCTTTGCGAACGGCGATGAGTTTGTCTGCATTATCCCTGCTGATAACCACCAATCCATAGGTTCCTTCCACACGTTTCATGGCTTCCCGAACCGCATCTTCCAGGCTGGGTTCGCTGGTTAGAAACTGACCGATTAGATGTGCCAACACCTCGGAATCGGTATCACTGCGGAAAGTATGCCCCAATTCGATCAACTGCTGTTTCAATAACTTGTAGTTCTCAATGATGCCATTATGCACAATGGCAAGGCGCTTCCCACAATCGGTATGGGGATGTGCATTCAATTCCGTCGGTTCACCATGTGTAGCCCAACGGGTGTGGGCAATAGCAATGTTTCCATCGCATTTACTGGGTTCGGGCAAGCTTCGTTCCAGCTCGATGATCTTACCTTTCTGTTTGTAAACCTGTAACTCCTGATCATGAATCAGGGCAGTTCCAGAGGAGTCATATCCCCTGTATTCAAGCCTTTTGAGCGCTTCAATTACGATTGGCAGGGCACTTCTATGCCCGATGTAACCCACTATTCCACACATGGTTTTTCTCCGGTTGTTTTATGAAAGATATACATTGCTATACCAAACACAATCGCAGCAGGCAATGCTACCCAATAATGCAGATTATCACTATCGCTGATCAGGACTTTTATCCAGGGTTGAGTGGCAAAAGCCGTGAAAAACAGTGCCAGGCCATTGTTTAAGGCGTGAGAGAACATCGAAAGATATATGGATCCACTACGCAAAGTCAGATATCCCAAAAGCAAACCTAAAAGGAACACCGGAACAAAGCGGAAGGGATCCAGGTGGAAAGCCGCAAACAGCAGCGCAGTGATGATGATGCTGAACTTCACGCCAAACTTCTCAAAGAAGCGGGGGAACAAACCACGAAACAGCAGTTCTTCACAGATTCCAGGGGCAACAGCAACGATCAGAAAGCTTTGCCAGGTTGGTATGTCCATGTTGAATAGCCGGGTCAGGTTTTCCAGATACTGCTCCGGAAATGGATATATTGCATTAATGATCTGAGCCAAAATCGCCACCAGGATTGCTCCGGGGATAGCGATAAAGGGAATCAATGCGGCAGGTAAGAGCTTTGGAGCTTTCAAGCGCAGAACATCCCTGCTCTTCAGCTTCAACATTCTAATGATCAGAAGAACGGGCAGGGCAATAATGATAATCTGTGTCTTCAACAGACCCTGCCACAAGTCCTGAGTTTGCCAGTAACTCCCAAGATAGTAGAGCAGCAGAAGTGCAATACTGAAATACACAATGCCGTTGTAGGGACTGAAGAACGATGCTTTATTCTTTTTAATCGCTTTGACTCCACCGCTGTCGTCATCGGAGCGGAAGAGAATACTTTCCGTCTTAAAGAGCTTGATGGTTGCCCAGATGGCAAAAACATCCAGAATCAAAGTACTGCCAATGGTAATCAGGAGATGGCTGATCTGATATTCCTCAATCATCACTGCTTTAAAGAGCAGAGCGATGTTGATCACGGGAATCAAGGCCATCAGGTTGCTCATTTCAATAGCAGGCAAAAAACTGATCATCGCCATAATCATGGAGACCATCATCAGAGGCTGCTCATAGGTTCTGGCTTCTTTCATATTGCGGCTGAAAGTGGAGAGAGAGAGCAAGATCGCCGAAAACAGCGTAGCCAAAGGCAACATTGCTGCCAGGAGAATAAAGATGGATTTGAGGGGCAAACTGGCACCGCTCATATCCATCCCAGCCTGACTGAGCATATAACGCATGGAAAAGCTGATGCTAAAGAGATTTACCACCAGATTCAACATTGCCAGTGTGATAATCGTCAGATACTTTCCGATCACGATTTCCAGGCGACCGACTCCAGATACCATCAAGGTCTCCAAAGTCTTGCGTTCCTTTTCTCCCGCCACCAGATCCGCGGCAACCACCGAAGCTCCGGTGAGCAGCATAATGATCATGATATATGGTAAAAACATCCCCAGGATCATACCCATCTTACGCTGAGAGCTGGCAGTATCGATCGGACGCACATCCAGGATCTCCATCACATCCGTGTGTACTCCTCGAAGTTCTAACTGCTCATGCAACAAATCATTTTTGGATTCTGCCAGCTTGTCTTTGAGCCGGGAATAAACCGTCATGCTTTGTTCATTCGCAGTATCATATTGGATATAAACCTGATAGGTAGTCAAACCACTTGCAGTTAGAGAATCACTTATTGATACTATGGCCTGGATGTCCTTGTTTTCATAAAGGGACTGAGCGTTACCGGCCGCAGGAAGAATCGTGTAATTCTCAACCTCTGCCAGCTTTTCGATGATAGCCATTGATACTGGATTCATCACGCTGTCCTGCACCGCGACACTTGCACTCTTTTTCTCCAACACTCCCGTTTGCCGCGCCATGATGGCATTGAAGCCCACGATGAGCAGTGGGTATAGTATCACTGGCAACAGCAGAGTGGTAAAGAGAGTGCGTTTATCCCGCAAAACTTCCATTAGTTCTTTACGGTAAACGATCATTACTTTCTTAGAATTCATGGGCTTGCACCTCTGTTTCCAGGTTGGATCGATTCACATAGTGGATGAAGATATCGTCCAGATCAGTTTGTGAAGTAGCTTCCCGTAAGGCTTCCAATGTGCCCTCGGCCAGAATCTTACCTTTATGGATCAGCACCACCCGGTCTGCCAGGCGTTCGGCCTCACGCATGATATGAGTGCTGAAGAGCACGCATTTCCCCCGCTCCTTGCAACTGCGGATAAAGGATACAATGTTTCTGGCAGTCAGGATGTCCAGACCGGAGGTCGGTTCATCAAAGATCATCACTGGAGGGTCATGAATGATACTGCGAACGATGGAGACCTTCTGCTTCATCCCTGTGGAAAGGAACTCGATCTTCTTATCCATGAAGTCTTTCATGTCCAGAAGCTCTGCCATTTCATCCATTCGCCTGTTAATCTCAGCGTCTCCGATGGAATAGAGCCTGCCAAAATAGCGAATGAACTCATGCACGCGCAGACGGTTGTATAGTCCGGTATCTCCAGAGAGAAAGCCGAGATTTTCCCGCACCTTATCGGGATGAGTCCGGATATCCCAACCCTGGATTTCCGCTGTGCCCGCACTGGGCTGAAACACGGTGGAAAGCACCCGCATCGTGGTGGTCTTCCCCGCTCCGTTCACCCCCAAAAGACAGACTATCTCGCCATCATTGGCAATAAAAGAAGCATCGTTCACTGCATAGAACTTGCTGCCGTCCTTTTTGGGAAACTCTTTTACCAGATTCTGAACTTTGATCATCCAAACTCCCTGGACTAGAGGTTTTCAATATTTTTCAAAGCCTTAGGGGCTGTTGCCGGGCAAATCCCTTCCTGAGTGATATATCCCAATACCGGGCTTCCCGTGGGCTTTGCTTCCGCATCTTCACGGTAAAACTCAACTTTGATCCTTACTGGAGTTCCGGCACTTTCCACAATGTCTTTCCCTTCGGCATCAGTATCAAACACACTGTTATTCAACCAAACCAGACCGATTGCTGCAGTGCCATGTTCGTCATTGACATTCTTGCGTTTTGATCCGATTGCCAACCGCTGCTCAAGGCTTAGATTGGGAGAATTGATGCTGGAAGTTACGGATCCCAGACGCTGGCCGTTTAAATACACTCCACGTCCGCTGACAATTCCTTCACTGATGATGATGAACATCCGTTTGCTAACTCCTGATGAGATGGCTTTGGCCAGGGCGGCTTTGCCTGCGAAGTCTTCTTTGCTCATATCCACGGCAGCTTCAAAGAGGGGAGCATTGACCGGATTGTGATGGGGATCATATTCCTGACCCATCAGGGGCAAACCGAAGGCACCAGCGGAAATGCGGTTTTCGTCACGTCCGCCCAGACCAACCAGGAGACCGCCCAGTTCCAGAGCACGGCTAACGATCTTTTTGAAATCCTCTTCCGCTTTGGCAACCGGGATGTAACACTCCCAGCCCCAACGGTTCGTATATCCTGTACGGCTGAAATAGTATCTGTGACCATCGATATCAATCTCATTGAAAGTGAAGAAATTCATGTTTTTCTCTGGATTACTACGGTTTTTAAGTACATCCGCACCATATATCTCTTTAATCAGCTTATAGGAAAGCGGGCCCTGGATATCGACCTTGACAAGGGTATCCGAGATATCTTCTGCCATTACGTCTTCCCCATCCTGCTTGTTTCGCATGATCCGGTCAATATCGGCAATCAGTTGAACCTTCTCACCATGTTCTTCACCCTCTCCGGTGATGTCGTGACCCGCATTGATTACCAGAATGAATTCTTGATCAGAAACACGCATCAGAATCATATCATCCTGAACTCCGCCTTCTTCATTCAGGAGCAAAGTATATTTGCAGGAACCGATCTTCATCTCAAGGATGTTTGCTCCCAGACTGCGATGCAATAGAGCAGCGGCATCCTTGCCCCAAAAACGCAACTGTGCCATGTGGTCAATGTTGTAAATCGCCACTTTATTCACTGCGGCAGCTTCTTCTAATACGCTGGTCAGATAGTTGACCGCCATGTCATACTGACCGAAATTACTGCGCTTCACACTCTGCACAGGGATATTTTTCAGCTTTGCCAGCAAGGGCAGATACCAGTTCTCCTCCAAATCGTACAAATACGTTTTGCGGATTTCTGTGGGAAAATCGAAACCATAGGTCTTCATTGTCTTGTCTCCTAGAAATATTCTTTCTTTCCACTATCTGTAATGCGCCATTTTTGTAAAGCCTTTTTTGCGCAATATTCCGAAGCCTGATTGATCAAGAATGAAATTGATTTATCCCGCTTCAATGATAATCCCATCGCTGGGATTCTTGCTATTGATATTGATCGGAGCTGCGGAAAGCTCCGTTACGATATTGAT
>JALNYD010000259.1 GCA_023230025.1 Candidatus Cloacimonadota bacterium
GATATTGATCGGAGCTGCGGAAAGCTCCGTTACGCCCATTGGTTGTCGTGATGATGTGGTCACCTTGTGGTTACTTTTGTGACCACAAGGTAACCACATCGTTAGGACAACCCAAGAGGAAGGAAGTCTATTTTTGATGCTTTCAGAGAAGGTTCATAGGGGGAAGCTTTTGGTGGAGCACCGGCTTCTGACATTAATCAAACAATATTCACATTCTTTTCTTGACACCTCCAAGGCCTCAGCTATTTTCGTATCAGCCACCAAATGTGGAAGCACTATTCACTTGAACAAAAAGGATTGTCATCATGATCAGAACAGAGACGACACTTAATCGCTTCATCTTCTTTATGCTTCTTACTCTTGCTTTATTAATATCTGCATGTAACACTAATATCCAGGAACGTAGCTTTGAAAGCTACCTTTGCGAAGTCAATGCCGATGGCAGTGGATTCAGAACTCTTCGCCATAACGATTACTCCATGACCAATTCGGGGCTTGCCCAAAATCCCCCGACCCTGAAAGAGTTCCCCTACCTGATCCAGTATGCAAATCAGGATTTGCTCATGGTCTTCCGTGATGACGGGTGCTTCAGGTATAATCCCCAGAGAAAAGTTCTTGAACCAATTGGCGATAACATCTTTGCGTACATGAGTAACACCTCTTTGCATCCAACTTCCAGTCCAGATTTGTTCCTGGCCGTCTATGGAAACAGCATATATCAAATCTTCGGAAACAGCTTGGACTATTCCCTGTTACAGAGTGCTGTGGCTAGTGCGACAAGCATCCCATTCAGCGATTATATCTCAATCTTGGATCCAGAAGGCATGAACCTTGCTACCTACCAGGATGGCAGTTTTAGCAATAACCAAATCCAGTTGCCGCAAAACGCATTACGGGCATTTTACTTTTCCGGAATTGATGCCAGTGTATATATCACAAGCACAAAGATCATGAAATATCAGTCTGAGGCCGAGAGCGTTCTTTATCCGTTCAATAGCTCAGTGGTCAGAGATCCCAGTTTCTATCCAGTTAACGAAGATGGGCTCTTTCTCACCAATATCCGGATCGAGTCCGATGAGCACTTGTTGTTAATCAATGCCGACGATGAGAGTGTGCAGGATCTGGGAATAGTCCACTACCCCAGATTACCCAATGATCTCAATATCCCTATTCAACTAAGCTTTACCAGTGATCGCTCAAAGTTCCTCTATTTTGATTCAACCGCAATGTATATTTATGATTTACACAGCCACACAAAAGAAACTGTGTTGGTCAGCTCTCCAAATAATCACAACTTACGCAATATAAGCAGCGCCTGCATCAGTCCGGATGGCAACAAGATAAGCTTTATCTGCGACATATATAAATATCAGGATTGAGGAGGTGGGAAGAATGAAGACTATCATTGTTGCAATCGCTGTTTGCATGGTTACAAGCTTGGCCGCTGGGACATTTATCCCTCTTACAAGCCTGGAATATTCCGATATCAAGGATACTAGCATTTCCTTGAACTGGAACTCCATGCTGAACCTGGGATCTTGCGTGTATGAAGATAATTTGTGGTATTCTCAAGGGATTGATCGTAAATCGATCGGGATACCTCAGCTAAGAATCAAGCAAAGGATAACTCCCAAGACGGTATTGGGGCTTCAGGTTATGACCATTAGCAGGGATGAAAACTCTGCCTGGATGCTGAACCTGAATGCCAAATACCAGATCGACAAGAATGAAAAAATGGAAATCTATATCAATCCTATCGTGGGTTATTCTCAGAATCGCTTTTTATCCAGCTACAATTCTCCGGAACCTTACTGGGGGCAGAGCAACGGCAAACAAGAATCCCGGGCTTTCACCTTTCTATTCCCCGTGATTGTGCATTTTCCTTCATCCAAAATCACCTGCTCGGCTAAAATGGGCTATTCCACACTCTCAGCAGAAGCCAGATACAATGTAAGCGACCTTTTTGAACCCGTTCAATATCAAGATTTTGAGTATGGGCCATGGGATATCTTTAATGGTGGCGTCACAGCTAACATTGCTTTGGAATTTGGCCTCTTCAGAGTTATTCCTGAAATCGGCCTGGAATGCTACCAATTGATAGAACATCCGGATAAAGATTTTCGAATAAGCCCTACTGCTGGTCTGGCCCTCTCTATGAGTATGTAGAGTATTCCTTGTGCCATTAGTGTGTCAGAAACGGACTACTCTTTAAGTTCTGGAGCCGGGTATATGGGAAGCTGGGCTTGCCTGATATAGAATTCTGGTATGAGGCCTAAACACTCACCCCCTGGGTTCCAGGTATTCATCCTGATGCTGATAACGCCAGGCGAGAAAGAACCTGTCCAGAAGAACGATAATCCCAAATAGTAAAGTTGATAGAACTACCACAGTAAAGATTATGGCGAACACCTGAGCTGTTTGAAATGATTTGGTGGCTCTGGTCATATAGATACCCAAACCCGCTGATCCTCCCAGCCATTCACCAATCACAGCACCCATCACACTATAAGTAGCTGCGAGTTTGAGCCCGGTAAAGAATCCCGGAAGCGAAGCTGGTAACTTCAAGTATCGAAAGGTTTTGTAGCCAGAAGCACCCAATGCCTTCATCAATCTGATCTGGTCAATTGAGACCTGTTGTAAGCCATCATAAAATCCCATGGCAATGGGGAAAAAACAAACCAGCACCACTGTGAAGATCTTGGCAGATATACCATAACCAAACCAGATTATCAAAATGGGAGCAATGGCGATGATTGGAACAGTCTGTGAAACCACCATATATGGATACAGGATTTGCTTGATTAGCTTGGAACTATCCATAACTATAGCAGTCAGAGAGCCTGCTGCAATGCTGATCATCAACCCGCTAAGAGTGGATATCAGGGTAGGTTTTAGATGATGAAGCAATAACTCATGATGCGTGAAAAACACCTTCAAAACACTAAGCGGAGAAGGAATCACCCAAAATGCAATGGCGGCTTTTGCACTTGAGTATTGCCAAAGCAGGATCAGAGCTATAGTGAAAACTACTGGCGCTACCCAGGCTGGCCGTTTCACCTCTCCCCCACCATCCTGATTTCGGTTTCCAGCTTGACCCCAAACCGCTCAAACACAGTGTCCTGAACATGTTTGATCACCTGTAGGACTTGCTGAGCTGTGGCGTTGCCAACATTTACGATAAATCCACAGTGTTTATCCGATACCATTGCATCCCCGATGCGGAAACCTTTCAAGCCACAATCATCCACCAGTTTGCCAGTGTAATGCCCCTGAGGCCGCTTGAATACAGAGCCTGCACTTGGCAAATCCATAGGTTGCTTTTCCCAGCGTTGCCGATCCAGATCCTGCATCCTGGCAAGAATCTCTTCCGGATGATCCGGCACGAGCTTGAATACCGAGCTTAGCACGATCAATGCCCTGCTTTGTAATGCGCTGAAGCGATATGAGAATTGATGTTCACTGGCCTTCAGATGTAGCACAGGATAATCTCCCTGCAAGTCATCCAGATTGGGATTCAGGCATTTACTGCAGTATAGGGTGTCCTTGATCTCACCGCCATAGGCACCAGCATTCATGAACACTGCTCCCCCTACTGAGCCCGGTATGCCAGAGGCAAACTCCAGACCTGACAGGCCTTCTCTTTGAGCATATTCGCTCAACTCTCTCAGGGATAAACCGGCAAAGGCAGAAACATAGTTTTCATCACGGCTGATCCTGGTAAATGCTTCCATGGATATCACCAGTGCCCGAATCCCTCGATCACTCACCAGGAGATTGCTGCCTTTTCCCAACATGAAATATGGGATTCCTTCCTTCAAACAGAAACGCAGAAGCTCCACAATATCTTTGATGCTGGAGGGACTGCAGAACGCATCAGCGGGGCCACCAATCTTGAAACTGGTATGATCCGCCATCGGAACATCAAACTTCAGAATAGCTTTGTCGATTAGTTCGGGAAATGCGGATATCAGCTTATCTTTCATCAGTTAAAAAACCTCGTTACTTCATCTAGTAATTGAACATCGCTACTCACATCAAGATGCTTTCCGGGGAGGATTTCCTTGAAGAAAGTCCCATAATACTTCTTGGAGACCCGGCTATCCAGAATCAAGACCAGCCCCCGGTCTGA
>JALNYD010000094.1 GCA_023230025.1 Candidatus Cloacimonadota bacterium
TACCCCGGAAAAAGTTCGGCAGCACATTGAACTTTTGCCGCACACTTTCATCCCGTATGGTCTGTTCAGGTTTGATAAAGGTTCTCCCGATATAGTGATTCCGAATCAATCCCAACGAGAGGGGAATCCCCGATGCATTGCTATAGCCCAAACCGATGAAATTTGATGAATCCGGTACTGGAACCACATAATCCGCCTTTAGCCCATTATCCTGGGCAGCAAGAGCGGCACCCAATCTTTCTCTCACCCGGTAAACATCCTCGTTAAAATGATAACTATCCGGACGCGAAAAATAGATGTGTTCAAAGATGCAATGCTGGGGTTTCTTTACTTTGCGAAACAGATCGGGATCATGCTCAATCACCCGGATCCCATCGGAACTTACTTTTACGATCCCGGCTGGGGGAATCTCCTGCCGGTCTTCCACTCCCATGGTATCCAGAGCACAGCTTTCTGAGGCTACAACCACTTCACCGCTTCGCATCTTTCCCCAAACCATGGGACGAATACTGTGCGGATCCCTGAACATATACAGCGCATCCCGGGTGCAAAGCACTGTGGAATATGCCCCTTTGACCTCGCGCATAAGATGGTGAATGGCTTCGATGATGCCCTCGCCTTTGCGCATTACCTGCCAGGCTATATATTTAACCAGCAGTTCTCCATCGTTATCGCTTTTGAAATAAACGTTTTCCCCTTCCAGAAACTCCCGCATAACCCGGTAGTTCACCAGATCACCATTGGAAGCCAGAGCATAAGCCGGACCTGCCAGAGTCTCCACCACATGAGGTTGGGTATTGAATTCAGTTGCCGAACCCTTGGTGGGATACCGCACATGCCCAATCGCAATCTGTCCTGGTAATTCTGCCAAACGATCTTCAGTAAACACCTCTTTGACTAATCCCATCTTCTTACGAAGTCGTATCACCCGGCCATCGGATACTGCCAATCCACAGCTCTCCTGACCCCGGTGTTGAATGGCAAAAAGTCCCAATGCCACCAGTTTGGCAGCATCTTTGCTACCATAAACTCCCAATATTCCACACATCAGGCTTTTCCTTTCTTGCTAAAGCTAATCTTACTTTCGGTTCCGTTTCGAAGCCGACTTATATTCGTTCTGTGTTTATATATAATCATTGCCACCACCACAAACACCAGTGCCAGCAAAGCATAATCCCTGGATGAACCCCGAATCAAATCGATCAGATGAAACAGCAGTAACGAGAGGGCTGCTACAATCGAACCCAATGATACATACTTGGTGATCGCCACCATTACCACAAAAACCAGCAGCCCAATCAGCAGATTCCAGGGACTAAGCGCCACAAACACACCGGCTGCTGTAGCAACTCCCTTACCACCTTTGAACTTCAGCCACACGGGAAACACATGCCCCAGAATCGCCAGCAAGCCACATAAGACCACCAGCGGATGCCCCACCCCAAAAGCACTTTTGGCAAAAAGTACTGCCAAAATGCCCTTGGTCATATCCAGCAACATCACCAAAATACCGATTGTGGTACCAAATTGCCTCAGAGCATTGGTTGCTCCAATGTTGCCGCTGCCATGGTGACGGATATCGGTTTTGAAAACCAATCTGGCAATAATCCAGCCAATGGGAATGCTTCCCAACAGATACGCCAGCAGGGGCAATAGAATATCAATGCTGTTCATCTTCAATCTCTTCCTTGCTACGTCCCTTGAAGATCAGCTTGATGCTTACTCCTTCAAACTTAAACACTTCCCGGATCTGATTGTTCAAAAACTTGCGATAGTTTTCTGTGATCAAAGCCGGAGTATTGCAGAAAAAGATAAATACAGGCGGTTTCACGGCAGCCTGAGTGATATAAAAGATCTTGATATGCCGTCCCGTAGGATGCGTTGGCGGTCTCCGGGCAATTACTGTTTCCATAAACCGGTTCAATTCTGAAGTGGGGATGCGTTTCTCACTTTCTTCCTCTATTTTCACCACGGCTTCCATCAGTTTATGAATGCGTTGATGGGTTTTGGCAGAGATGAATATCACAGGCGCAAACTGTAAAAAGGGCATCTCGTAATGCAGATTTTTGATGAACTTACCGGTGGTGCTGGTGTCCTTTTCAATCAAATCCCACTTGTTAAAAACAATCAGGATTTCCTTCATCTTACGCTGGGCATAGGAAGCTATCTTCAAATCCTGTTGCGAAATCTCTTCATTGGCATCCAGCACCAATACTACGATGTCACAGCGATCCACCGCTTCAATCGTGCGCATCACGCTGAAATACTCGACACCATAGCTTACCTTGGTTTTGCGCCTTAGTCCCGCGGTATCGATCAGGATATAATCTTTGCCGTGGTAGCGGAAGGGGCTGTCGATAGAATCGCGCGTGGTTCCTGGAACATCAGTTACTATCTGTTTATCGTCCCCCAACAGCAAGTTTACAATCGAGGATTTTCCCACATTGGGCTTGCCAACGACGGCTATGCGAGTATCCTTTTTGGGTTCTTCTATTCCGGCATCCATGGTATCGGGCATCATCTTCACCAACTCATCCAGGAAATTACCGGTGTTTCTGCCATGTGAAGCCGAGATCGGGAAGGCATCGGCAAAACCCAATTGCAGGAAATCATAGACTTCCCATTCAAATCTCTCGTTATCAGCTTTATTTGCCACCAGCATCACTTTGTCCCGATGCGGAAACAGAATCCTGGCAATGGCTTTGTCCAGATCAGTGGTTCCGGTTTGGGCATCAACCATGAAGATGATCACATCACTTTCATCAATTGCCAATAGCGCTTGATGCATAATCATCTTGTCCATGGGCTCGTTGCTGTCATACACAATGCCACCAGTATCTATGATCTTGAACACTTTACCGTTCCACTCCACATCTTCATACTTACGATCGCGGGTGATTCCGGCTTCAAAATCCACGATCGCCGTGCGTTTGCGAGACAGTCGGTTGAAAAGTGTGGACTTACCCACGTTGGGGCGTCCTAATATCGAAACTATGTATTTTCTCATTAGTTTACTGCCTTAAATTACAATTTGTTCCAGCATTTCTGACGGGCTGTTTTTGTCAAGGATACTGCAATGCCTCAGAATTACCTCTGTCTGGCTGATCCTGAAGCCGGCCCTTACTGTTTGAACCGAGCTTTCTGCTTCAACAATCCACCCTTAATGAAAAACGTCCCCTTTTATCACCAATGAATGTCCTGGCAAGCTTGCTGATAAGCTCATATCCTGAGTGTTGATAATGTGATAGCTTGATATGACGAAGTGATAGTGATCTTGAGTTTTGGCCCAAGGTTTGTGTACCCCCTGCTTGATCCCGAACAAATGTCTTGACATCCAAGCTATTACCAAAAACCATTGATCGTCATAATAAGGGAGGTTGACATGAAGAGAACATATCTGTTTCTATTGTTGCTCATACCAGCTTTGTTGCTGGCACAGGGTTTGCAACAAAGCATTCCTGGTGATCCCATTCCTGAAGATGAATACGAAGAGGCTGAAGGCTCTTCCTACGGTTTAACAGGCCGTGTAGGCACAGTAACTCACAACGGACTTTCATATTCCCAGGTGCGCCTGATGCCGGAGTTTAATCTCGGTAAATTTGGCTTTGGCCTGGATATTGATTTCCTTATTGATGCTCAGGGTAAGATCTACAAAGAGAATTGGGATGATTGGGAAGACTATCTGAACAAGATTTTCTACATCCGTTATGGCGGAAGACGTGATCCCTATTACTTCATGGCTGGCTGCATCCCGGATTATACCCTGGGACATGGCTTGATCTTTGATCATTATTCAAACATGTTGCGTTACCCTTCCTCCAAAAATGTAGGGGCCTATGCCGGGGTCAATACTCCCATTTCCGGACTCGGATTTGAGGCTTTCACCCATAACATTCACAAAAACCAGATTCTGGCTGCTCGGGCTCATATTAATCCTCTTGACTATACCGGCATTCCCATGTTGCAGAATGTAAAGATTGGCCTCAACATCGGGCTTGACCGCAATCAATATGGCAAGTATGAAGATGAGGATGACGATAATGTTCCGGATATCTATGATCGCTTCCCGAATGACAAAGATGTCTGGCTGGATAGCGATCAGGATGGCCTCGCTGATGATCAGGATTTCGACCTCGATGGTGATGGCGCGATTGATCATCCAGACCTCAATCCCTGGGTTGCCAGCAATTTTTCCAATCCGGATATTATCGACGTATATCCCGATTTCCCCTTTGATGCAGATGTCTTCCCAGATGTCGCCACAATGTACCCCAAGGCCAGCGAGCTGACAATCTACAGCTTGGATTACGTCCTGCCGCTGGTAGCCAACGATCTTTTTTACCTGGATCACTATGGCGAATATGCCAAAATCGATAAACATGGCAGCGGCATCATCTTCCCCGGATTTTCCAGCAAGTTCTTTATCTTTGATGCCAAGTTTGAATTCCGCAATTTCGCCGATAACTTCATCCCCGGCTATTTTGACCGGCTCTATGACGAGCAGCGCACCCAGGTTCGCATCGTGCAGGATTCATTGAATACAGTCTATAGCCTCTACACCAAGGAAGATCTGATTGATCAAAGCAAAGCTGCCCTGGGGTGGTTTGGTTATCTGAAGGCAAACATCGCAAACTTCGGTTATGTAAAAGTGGCCTATCAGGATATGTATGGCGAAGGCATGACAACCGGTAAATCCCTCTGGGCAAATGTAACTGCCAATCCCAAGGCTATCGAGAAACTCAAGGAAGCCAGCATCTATTATAGTCAGACCCATGCCCGTTATATTGATTTCATACATCCCCGAACCAATAGCGCAGCTTTGTCTGGTAGAGTGGTTTATGGAGTATCTGAAACTACCGATATGATCGCCCGCTACAGCGAAACATACAGCGACATCAATGGTGATGGCAAAATCAAAGGCGAGGATGAAATCATCAGCTCCTTTGCCATCGGAGTTGAGTTTCGCTTCTAATGGCTTTTTCAACAAGGAGTTCATAGCATTATGTCAATGACTTGCTCCGAAAAAGAGTTACGCCTGATCCGCATCTTGCTTACGATCATTGCGATTCCCATTGTGGTGCTGATCTTTCGCACGCTCAAATCCATCTTCATTCCTCTGGTATTTGCCGTTTTCCTCAGCTTTGTGTTTGCCCCTCTGAATACCTTTTTGCGCAAGAAGAAAGTCCATATTTCTGTGGTGATGGCTTTGATGCTGATCATCATTATCACTTTGATGATTTTAACCTTTATGCTGGTTACCTCCGCAGCCAACAGTCTGGTAACCAGCTTTCCGCGTTATCAGCAAAGTCTGACAATCCAAATCCAGGATTGGATTCTGCGTTTTGAACAACTCTCGGCAAAGCTTGATATCGCCACCGCTACTTTTCCCCAGCTGGATATCAACCAGATCCTGGCTCCCGGAGCTTTCTCAATCTCAAAAACCATCTCCAGCGTTATGTCAACAACTGTGGACATCGGCTGGAACTTCCTTTTAATCATCATCTTTTTACTCTTTATCGTAGCCCAGGACGGCAGATTGAGCGGACGATTGTACAAAGTTTTGGATGAAGACGATCGCCAGAAGAGCTCCAGAACCCTGAAGAATATCCAAAGCCAAATCCAGAAGTATCTGCTTACCAAAACCATTATCAGCCTCTGCACTGCCGTAGTAGGCATGATTCTGATGGCACTCTATGGCGTTGATTTCATCCTGGTTTGTGGAATCTTGCTTTTCACCTTGAACTTCATCCCCAATATTGGCAGCATCATCGCCTCCGCCATTCCTATTGTTATCTGTTTCCTGCAAAGCGGATTTGACCTCCGCACAATCAGCTTCAGCATCCTGATCATCAGCACCCAGATGCTCTTTGGCAATGTGATCGAACCCAAAATCCAGGGAGAACGCCTGAATCTAAGCCCGATCATGGTGTTGATTTCTTTGATTTTTTGGGGCTGGGTGTGGGGCATCGTGGGCATGATATTGGCTGTGCCAATCACCTCTGCCATCAACATTATGCTGATCCAGATCAATGACAAGAACTTGATCTCTGCGATCATCAGCAGTGAGTAACTCAAAGGACTATTTTATGAGCACTTTTTCTCCTTGTGGCATCAATTGCCATGAATGCGAAGCCTATATCGCCACTCAAAACAATGATCTGGAAATCCTCAAAAAACACCAGCAAAACCTCAAAGAACAATTCGGCAAGGAAATACCTATTGCCGAACTCTATTGCGATGGCTGCATGGCAGATGGACGCAAGATCGGCTTTTGTGCCCAGTGTGCCATCCGCATCTGCTGTATCAACAAAGGCTATGAGAATTGTGCCTCCTGCCCCGATTTCCCCTGCTCCATGGTTCATTCATCTGGACTCAGGATTCTGTGTCCAAAGCAAATCTGCTGTCGATCCGCAAACTCTGATTTACCACGTCCCCTGAATAGTAAAGGGAAACCCCATTAGTTGCCGTCACGATGCGGTTACGATGTGCTTACAAAAGTAACCGCAAGGTGACCGCATCGTGACGGTAACTAATGGGGATAGGCCGTCCTGGCGTATGATCACTGCTGCACGGCAATATACAGAGCAGTAGCCAGTTTCACCAGGTTTTCATCGGTGGAATTTAAACGTTCCGAGAGGATCATGGCAATGTTTTGCATAATGCAAAAAGCTGCAGCATAGTGGTTTTTGGCATATGCTTCAAAATCTTCTTTATTGAGAGTATACAGGGTGCAATCTTCAATGGCAATGACATTGGCATTGCGAGCAGCATGTCCCAGAATCCCATTTTCGCCAAAGGTAGGCAGGTAATCGGCAGATAATGTGGCAATCACTTTTTGGGTGGAAGCCAAATCTTCATCGAAGCCTTTCACCAGATCTTTGGTAACCCGCACCTTACCCTGCACCAGAATGCTGATGGTATCGCCGTAGCTCTCTTCTCGCAGGATATACTCTCCTTTGGGAATTGACAGGGGTTTCAACAGGGGAAGCAGATCCCGAATATCCTGCTCCTGAAGAGCCTGAAAGAGCCTGATGCGTTTAATGCTTTTCTCGTCTATCACCTCTCACCCCCTATGCCAGCACAATGGCCAGGTCGTTATCCTGAATAATGCTATCCCGGCCAGGATTTATGCGGATGCTGCTTTTATCCTCCGCACCTAATTTCCGAGTGCGGCTGAGTGTACTCTTGATGAATTGATCGATGGCAGAAGTATCGTCATCAAAGATTTTATCCAGTTCCAGATCAGGTTCACGGGACATCAGGCCTAAAACCACCAATCCATCTCTGGCGTAAAGCTGTTCCAGCAATTCTCCATAACTTTTACCTTTGAAAATGGGATCAATGGGAATGGTCGTGAAATGCGTATGAGCATCCTTGGCCAGACGGGCAAAGATATTGATGTTGTTCATATCCCGCACGTTATTCGCCAGGAGATAGCCTCCCAGATCGTCCCATACCAGAGCATTGACGATACCGATGCGGTGTAACAACTGCTTATTCTCCGTATTCAACAGTTGCACAGAAATCTTCTCCTTTTTCACCTGGTAGTGTATGGCATTAGCCACGATGATGGAGCGATCATCCACTGCATTATTCGGCAAGTTATGATCCGCCAGCACTATCACTTGTTTGGCAGCCGATACGCAGGCGCGTCGGAGCACGTCCTCCTGGCTGGCCTCTCCCCGGACAAAGCTAAGAGAGAGCGAGGGATACTTGCTTTCAATGCTTTCAAAAAACTCAGGGTTTTCATTTAGCAACAAACACACTTCGGTTCCCTGCATTCCCTTTTCAATCAGAGCACGCAGAAAGAAATGACCGGTATTGTTCCAGCCACAGATCACTATATGATTGCTAATGCGTAATTGTTTCAAACCTTTTGCTCCTTTCAGGCGATCCTCTACGAACATAGAGGCGATCAAACCTGTAAAAACGGATAGGGATGCAAATCCGATGATGATGAGCATCATGCCTACCAGCCTGCCCAATTGAGTAATGGGATACTTATCCCCATAACCCACGGTAGCGACAGTAACTATTGCCCACCAGATGCCGTCCCAGAAGGATGCAATGGTATTTGCACCATCACCTTTGGATTCAAAAATCCAGACCAGGGCAGCAGAGATAAGCAACAGGATTCCGATGAATCCGCTTACATAAAGAAATCGCAGCAGAAGCTTTTGATTCTCCGGGCTGATCCCATTGCGTAAACAAAGGGTTCGCAAAGCCCGTACTATGCTCTGCCCTTTGGTTTTCGCCTTTAGCTGGCGCATATCCTATCCTAAGATCAAATACAAGATCCCGTTCGATATACCGATGATCAGATTCAGCCCGATGAAGAAATACACTAAGTACTTATGTACATAGCGGTTGTAGTATTTAAGGAAGAAATCCGCGCTAAACTGAAAATCATAATCATCAATGCGATGTTCCACCCGCCATTGTTCCAGCATTCGAGGGACTGTTTTCCTCAAGAGATTGGAAACCATGGCCGTGAAGGCATCCACGATCTTGGTACGAATGGTGTTTTTCAACTTTGCTGGCAACATCGGCCAGGAATCAACGAAGGAGGTTTTATCCCACAACCAATCATGAATCTTCCTCTCCCAAGTCCGCAGATAACCGCTATCCATGGTGGGGTTTTCAGCCTGGTACAGATAGTCGTGCAGAAGATCCCGTGCCTTCACAAAGAGCCACTCGCGCTTTCTTACGATGAGACCGGGAGTCAGGATGTTGCGTTTACCAAAGAAGTAACGTGCTTTGGAGTTGAATAAAAACCATCTGAGGAAATACACCAGAGCCAGGCCCCAAGCAATATTCCATACGATAAAGAGTAATGATTTCAAAAAGAGCATCTAAAAACCTCCTCTTGCTCCGCCGCCACCTGAGCGGCCACCACCAAAGCCTCCGAATCCACCAAAACCGCCAAATCCGCCACTACTGCCGCCTCCTGATCCACCACCCCAGGATCCACCGCCGCCTCTGCCGCCAAAAATGCTCATCCACAGCAACACTTGCAGGATGCGCCCCCGGGTTACAATCATCAAAATGATAAAGATGATGATCCCGATGAATCCACCGGCGGCAGAACCCTCATCTCCGGATCCGTGCCGTTGGGAATATTGGGATACTCCAGTAAGAGTTACCCCTTTCTCGGCAGCAATTCTTTGTAACAAAGCAAGACTGCCCTGGGTAAAGGCCATATCCCAATCCTCGTTGCCTTTGCTGAGATATTGAGCCATCCGGTCTCTGATGCTGGCAGCAAAAGCATCGGTGATATAGCCCTCGGCACCATATCCTGTTTCTATACCCAGACGGCGTTCATTCACAGCCAGCCAGATTAAAACCCCTTCATCACGTTGGGAGCCGACTTTCCAGGTTTGAAACACACGATCTCCAAAACTGAGATCATCCAGACCTCCCATCTCGGGAAAGGTTCCGATTGCCAGATCAACACCAGCCTTTTCCCGCAGTTCAATCGCCCAATCATTCAATCTGATCCTGGTTTCACTGCTTAGTATATTGGCAAAGTCATTGACAAAGCCTTCCGCTGGAGCAATCTTGAAGTCCCGCGCACCAAGAATGCAGATCAAGCCAAGCAGCAGGAC
>JALNYD010000095.1 GCA_023230025.1 Candidatus Cloacimonadota bacterium
AGAATCTGCTGCTGGCGGCTGATTTGATAAATCCTCAAAACTATGCTACAGAGGCTGCTTTTAACTTTGTACTGCATCAGGCCAATAGAGATGTAGCTCCCAAAGAGGATTTTGAGTTTGCCATTTCCTATGCCTTTGCCAATGATCGCCGCCAGGAGGTGATCCCTCTGCTGCGTAAAGCCATGCAAAACTATCCCAATGAATCACAATTTATGAATGATCTGGGTTACTTCCTGCTGGATAACCCTGAGCATTGGGAAGAAGCAGAGCGCTTGATCGCAAAGGCACTCATCCTGGAACCAGAGCAAGCCTCCTACAACGATTCCATGGCCTGGCTGCTATATCTGAAGGGTAACTACAGCGAAGCTGCCAGCTATATTCCCAAGATTATCCAGGGAGAGCTGCTCAACACGCTACACCCGGAATTGCTTTATCACATCGGCATGATCCAGATCGCCAATGGTGAAGTGGATGCAGCCAGAATCTGCCTGGAAGCAATTGAGGATTCTGAAAACGAGTTCCGCATCAAGCTCGCCGATGCCCTGAACGCGAAGTAGTACTTCGCTGCTTGTCACAATAGTCATTCCCAGGGGTGGCAGAGAGCTGAGATGGAGTCTTTGAGTGAAGTATGGAGCTATTATTTTCCGATGCAAAAGCCGCTAAAGATTTGGTTTAGGAGGTCATCGGAGCTGATCACGCCAAGGATATCTTCCAGAGCGCTACTGGCGGCTTTGAGGTCAAAAGCGATGAACTCATATCCCGCACCGTTTTCAATGGCCTGGCGGGCAGAGAACAGGGCATCCAGACAGCGTTTAAGGGCTGCCAGGTGTCTGGCATTGGTAACCAGGGGACGATAGAGCACTTCTTGAGGTAGCTTCAGGCGATTCAGGATGGCTTCAGAGAGGGCATCCAGCCCATGCTCCGTCTTCACACTGCAAGCCAGGTGGCCTTCCGGGAGTATTTGCTCAGGTTTGAGATCTGCCTTTGAGGATACATAGATGCATTTGCTGGATAACTCTTGCAGATCCACCAGATCCTTCTCGTCCTCGTAAAGATACAGAATCAAATCTGCTTCCAGCATCAAATGCCTGGTGCGGGAAATCCCTTCGGCTTCAATCTCCTGTGCAGCTTCACGTAATCCGGCAGTGTCATAGAGCACGATGGGAAATCCGGATAATGAGAAAGACTCTTCCAGATAGTCCCGGGTGGTACCCGGATGGGGGCTGACGATGGCGCGGTTATGCTTCAAAAAGGCATTGAACAGGGATGATTTACCGGCATTGGGAGCTCCTGCCAGACAGATCCTGACTCCTTCCCGGATTTTTCGTGAATGCTGCCCTTCGCAATACAAAGCATCAGCATCAGAAATCAAGCTATTTATCCTATTGACAAGATCTTGCCCGTCAATGGAGGGAAGATCCTGATCGGCAAAATCAATGGCCAGTTCACATCGCAGACGGGCTTCCGAAAGCTGGCTTAGCAAACTCTGCAAATGCCTGCCCAGATAGCCCTTGATCTGCATCAAAGCGGCTGCTTCGGCCTTGGAGGTAGCTGCTGTGATCAGATCATTCACAGCTTCCGCCTGCGAAAGATCCATTTTCCCATTCAGATAAGCCCGCAGGGTGAACTCCCCGGGATTGGCCAACTTCATGTTCTGTAACAAGCTGCCGAGAATGCGATCACAAAGATCGGGATTCCCATGACAACTGATCTCTACAACATCCTCTCCGGTATAGCTTTGAGGAGCTTTGAATACTGAAAGCAAGACCTCGTCAAGAGGAATGCCATCCAGGCTGTAAAATGTTCCCCAAACCAGAGTGTGGGATGCGGCATTCAAAAGCTTGCGGGCGGGACGGAAATGTCTGGCTACAAGGGCAATGGAATCCTTTCCACTGCACCGGATTACAGCGATTGCCGCCTGTCCCGGAGGAGTTATTTGAGCACAGATGCAATGTTTCATGGGTTCAGAATATCAAGCACGCGTATGGCCAGACTGGAGGGGACGAAACCGATCTGCTCCTTGAGAATCTGGGTGGCTCCATGCGAGATGAAGTGGTCGGGATAGCCAAAATTGATCACTTTGGCGTTATGCAATTGCAATAGCTGTTGGATTCTGGAGCCTACTCCTCCGATCTCGGCGCCATTCTCGAAGGTAAATACATGGCTACAGCTTTTACCCAAGGCATTCAGCAGAGTGTGATCCAGAGGTTTGATGCTACGCAGATTGATCACGATTGGATTGATTCCCGTTTCAGAAACGATGCTGGCGGTTTCCTGTGCAAGGCCAAGGGCATCTCCAGCCGCCACAAAGGCGATCACCCGATCCTGTCCTGCACTGTGTTCAGAAACGATTTCTGCTTTGGCCAGCTCAAACTTGTGCAGGGTGATGTTTCGGCACAGTGCACTTCCCCTGGGATAGCGAATAGCGATTGGTCCATCTTCCTGTCTGGCAGCCCAGCCCAACATTGCCTGCAGCTCTTCCGCACAGGAAGGAGCCAGGATTCTGAGGTTTGGCACCATGGATAAAAAGGAGATATCAAAGGCTCCCTGATGGGTGGCTCCGTCTTCACCAACAATCCCAGCCCGGTCGATGCAAAACACCACCGGCAAATTGGGCATTGCTACATCGTGAATCACCTGATCCAAAGCACGCTGCATGAAGGTGGAATAGATCGCTACAAATGGTTTGATGCCCTTTGTAGCCATTCCCGCAGCCAGGGTAACGGCATGTTGTTCGGCTATACCCACATCGAAGAAGCGCTCCGGGAAGCGTTGTTCAAAAGTGCTCAAACCGGTTCCGGCGCACATGGCGGCTGTGATGGCAACGATGTTATCTTGTTTTGCTGCCAGAGCACAGAGCTTGTTTCCAAACACTTCGCTGTAGCTTTGTTTACCAGAGCAAGCGGTTTTCCCGCTGCGATTATCAAAAGGACCAATGCCATGAAAGCTGGAAGCATCTTTTTCGGCGGGAGAATAACCCTTGCCCTTTTTGGTCACGACATGGATGAGCACGGGGCCCACCATGAAGTTCTTGACCCGCTTGAGGATGGAGATCAATTGGGGGATATCGTGACCATCGATTGGGCCTACATATTTAAAGCCCAGATCTTCAAAGATGATATTTGGCACCAGGATGTTCAACATGGATTCCTCCAGCTTTTGAGCTCCATAGATGAAGCGTCTGCGAATGCTGGAAGGCAGGCTGGAGGAGAAATCCCATATCTGCTTTTTGAGGGCATTATAGCCCTTGGAAGCATACATCCGGGCCATATATTTCTGCAAACCACCAACGTTTTTAGAGATGGACATCTCGTTGTCGTTAAGGATTACAATGAACTTCTCGGGTTGCAGATGCCCGGAATGATTCAAAGCTTCAAAGCTCATCCCACCGGTCAATGCACCATCACCGATTACGGCAATGCTGTGAAATCCTTCATTACGCAAGTCTCTGGCAGCAGCAATGCCCAGAGCAGCAGAAATTGAGGTGCTGCTATGCCCAGTGCTAAAAGCGTCGTAGGGGCTTTCATCACGGTTTGTGAAGCCGCTGATGCCTCCAAATTGGCGCAAAGTGTCAAAGCGGTCATTACGCTCGGTGAGGATCTTCCAGGCATAGCTTTGGTGACCTACATCCCAAACTACGCGATCTTTTAGGGGATCAAACACATTTAGCAAGGCAAGAGTAAGATCCACAGCTCCCAAACTGGGAGCAATATGACCGCCGGTTTTTGCTACAACCTCAATGATGCGGGTGCGGATTTCCTCAGCCAGTTGATTCAATTCATCGTTTTTCAACTTGCTGACCATGGTGGGTTTATCAATTCGTTCCAGAATCATGATTGCTCCTTGATATTGGGTTTGGCTTCCTGCAGTTTCACAATCAGGATTTCCAGCAGAACCAGGATTAGGGCCAGAACTAAAAGCCATTTCCATAGGTCTCGTCCCAAGCGGGACATAAAGATTTCGTGCTTGAAATCATCGGAAAAATACTTGATTTTGCCTTCGATCAAAGCGGGATTGGCTTCACTATCCGCATAGTCGTGATTTACAGCCAGGCTGGCAGCTTGCGGCGAACCGGGATTCAGAGTGTAGAGTCCGGGTTCTTGCAGTAGATATTGGGGATTGGGGAGGACAATGCTTTCCATGCTTGGTAAAATCAGCTCTGAAGCCCGGATGATATCCCCAACCTTCAATTCGTTTGGCGGGACATTCACACTTTGCAGAACACTGGCCTGTCGATAGGCAAATACTGCAAAGGCGGGATCAACAAAGAAAGGTGAATCGCCGGTCATATCCCATAGCCAGAGAGCAGAATTCGTGGTACTCAAAACCAGCGGCAAAGAGCCTGCGGAGATCAGGGCATTCCCTCCTGACGCTTCCCAAAATCCTTTAACTTCGGAATACTTGCGTTGTTTATCGGCAATGATCGCCGTCACCTGATGGTGAGGAGAGATAAAATCGATGTTTCTGCTTTGTTTGTTGTAGCTTTTAATGCTGATATCAAATCGTTGTTCCAGATAGGCTTTCAGATCCGGACTAATGGTTGAAGATAGACAAAACAGAGCTCCAATGCCTTGTTGATCCAGGGCATTCAACACTTCCCGCAAGCGCATATCCAGCAAACCAACATCATAGAATACCATGAACTTATAGCCTTGAATACGCTGTAGATTAAGCTGGGCGGGATCAATGATATCCGGGTCTTTACCTCCGGCATACACGCTGAGGATGCTTTGCAGGGATCTGGGTAAATGAGAGTTTGTGACCACTCCTACTTTGGGGTTTTGAAAGTATTCAAACGCAAAGTATGCCCTGTTATCTGCCATCAAAGCTTCATCCAATACCTCGACATGACCCGCTTGCCAGCCTTCTTTGCGCAGATCAAAACTGATCGTCTCCAGGGAGCTTTGCCGGGCTTTGATGCTAACGAACTTTTCTGCTACTTTGATGTCGTCTACCACAGCCTGGATTAATACTTCAGATCTATCTTCCTCACTGTGGTTATTGAGCCTGAACTCCAGCGTCTGTTGTCTATTGCGTCCCACAATCTGGGGCATGGCTCTGGCTTCAGAGACAGAGATGTTTCTGCGTTTCACATCCTTACCGATGCTGATGGCGGCGATTGGATACTGGCTTTTTAGTTTGATTTCTTCATTGACAAAGTCACTCAGCAGATAGATCTCAGAATTGGGCATCTGAGCATCGGCAAGTTTCTGATTGGCAAGGCTGAGCACTTCATCCCAGGCCAGGGGTTTCCAGGATATACCAATGGTTTGCAGTACTTCTTCAGGGATCTTTTCAGCATAGATCTGAGCATGGATTTGGTTCCAGTTTTGATCTCTGGTGATCAAGATCAGGCGGTCAGCTTCTGTAGCTTGAGCATTAATGCTTTGGATGGCGGCGCTGGCTTTTTGCAACATGCTGCTTCCATCCTGGGTATAGTCCATGCTGTATGAAGTATCAAGAATGATCGCAATAGCAGTGGGAGGATGCTTATCCGAGCTTCCCAAACCTGAAGCAGCCAGCATTGGACGTGCCACTGCCAGGGCGGTGAGCAGGATAATCAGCATCCGGATGATCAGCAGGATGATATTGGTGATGCGGGTGCGGTTCTTCTCCTGTTGCTGACTCAATTTGATAAAGCGGAGTGAAGAGAAGAGGAGCTGAGGTGGTTTTTTCTTTGCTAAAAGCCAGATCAGCAGCGGCAACACTGTGGCTGTTGCAAATAGCAGTAATCCAGCATTTAGAAAAGAAAGCTGAAACATGACTTAAAAACCCATCCCAATCGAAAAGAGGAACTCGCTATCAGCCATTTTGATCCCCTTTGCATTCAGGGCAAAATCAAAGCGGAAAAGCTGGTAATAATACCCTCCCCCCACAGTTACATTGATGTTATCTGTACCGTGGAAATCCTGACTATATAACCCAGCTCTCAAATCAAGACCCTGCCTGGTGCTTGTATCACTGGTAAAATCCGTGCTATCCCAGCTAAGTCCATTGCTGTAACCAATATGATAGGTAGTATCAGGATCTTTGGATATCTTGGCCTGCACACCTAAGTTTACTTTGGAGCCTTCGGATCCATATTCAATACCGGTGGCTATCCTGCGCTGGATGCTCTTTGTGGAGTAATTCTCCCAATACAATCCCGAGAACAGGTCATAAGCCGTGAGGGCATAAACAAAACTATCGGTTTTATACAGAAAACCAAGATCAGTGGAGAAGCCTTTCACCTTGTCGTCAATGAAGTTGATGCGGAGATAATCGGTGCCATATATCTGTTCTTCCAGCATTACCAGGCGACCACTGAGATACTTCAGATTCAATCCTGCTGCCAGATTTGGCCAGTTTTTGTCAGTGATACCCAGGCTCATCTGCACCTTATCCAGCTTGTAGTCATAATACAAACTCTTGTGGTTTTCAGCATCGATTTCACTGATGTTGACAGATGATACGGGTTGATAGCTGAATGCCACCTGTTTGGCTACAGCAGTGAAGTATTTGAACTGCTTTTCTCTAAGGGTGTTGCTGATGCTTGCTGCTTCCCAAAAGGATAGTTCATCATCGTTGGAAAGACGAAAAGAGGTGTATACAAGAGTATGTTCGTTGTTGCCAAGCAAAGCCGGATTGCTATAGGAAGCAAAGGGATCGCTGGAATTGGTAATGTTCATTGCTCCCATCCCCATGGCAATAGCTGAGACATTGCTTTCAGGCATGGAGTAATCATAGCTCGTGATGGGCAAAGGACTTACCTGTGCCAGTAATCCTGTTACGAGCAGGACAAACAGGATCAGAAGTGGATATTTCATCTACAAGGCTCCTTGCAGTTTGCGATTGGTGAAATTGGCCAGATAATAAGCTCCAATCCCGGTGAATACACCGAAGACAGCATCTATGAACCAATGATAATGGCAATAGACTGTAGCTAAGGCCAGGAAAAAAGAAATGACTACAAAAAGATAGCCCAAACGACGCACATGACGCAGCGCTCCAATGGTGAGCACAATCGCAATGGCCACATGCGAAGAGGGAAAAGCTCCCCCCAAATGGTGACTATGGCGATAGATAAAGACCATGATATGGGTAAAGGGCCCGGCGCGATAGACCTGAGTGAGTTCCATAGCCTCAGGGATATAGCGGCCTCCGATTACCGGGATCAGGCTGAAGATGAAGTAACAAAGATAAAATGAGAAGCAGAGATTGAAAAACAGCTCTGCAAAGCCTTTGGGATTCTTCAGATACAGGTAGAGGGGTAATCCCACAATCATCGGATAGTAGCAGAAATAGGCGAAGTGAAAGAGTTCGCTGATGATCCAATGATTATAACGCAGCCCCCATTCAAGCGAAGGCAGGTAACCCCAGATGCTATGATCTATATTCATAAAGAAGGGATCCAGCCAATCCGCAAAGATAATCCGGTTGAAGGAATATCCGGAAGTGAAGAAATGGCCAAACAGCAACACCGGATACAGCGAGCGCACAAGCTTCAAGGCCGCATGCAGTCGCGGATAGCGGAGAGCATCCAGCTTCTTATGCCACCACGCCAAAAGCAGGATCGCGGCTACAATGCTCAGATAAATGGGTATCTGCACTTCGGCATCACGAACCCGTGAGATGCCCAGGCTCATATAAAGCAGAACCCAGGCCGAATAGACCAGGGTTATGATATCAATCGCGGAGAATAGCTTAGCTGCTGATGGCTTTGTCATAGAGTCTGTAGGTTTTGTAGGGGACAGCATCCAGCATTTCAGCTACCCGGATCATCATAGTGTTATTCTCTAGCACCCAGGAAAACTCACCCCGGAAATACCCCTTGGGCAGGCCGTTCTTGTATGAATAATAGTAGAACAGGCTATCAATTCCGCGTCCCTGAAACTCCTTGATAACGCCCATGGTGATCACCCGCGCGCTGCCAATTCGTTTTTTTGCTGCCATTGCCTTGATCAGAGTGATGGGATTGATATTTCCATTCATAGCTTTGAGCACTTCGTTGTAGTTTGGCAAAGCCAGGGAGAATCCAGCGGGATGGCCATCCTTTTCAGCGATGAAGATCAGCTCCGGATCTGCCAGAGGCAGCAATTCTTCTACGATGTGATCAAACTCAGCCTTGGTCATGGGAACATTGCCCCAGTTGTATTCCCAGGCTTTGGTATAGATTTCAAACACAGTTTCAATGTCCCTGCGGAGTTGCTTCTTGTCTTTGGAGAGGTGCCGGATTTGCACTCCAGTGCGTTTTTGGATAGCGGCTGCAACCCGGTCGATCCGCTCCGGCATATCTTTACGAATGCTGAGATAGGCATAGAGATCCATTGTTTTCTGCATGCCGCAAGCTTCAAAAAGCTTCTGATAATAGCGCTTATCGTGCCGCATCATTACCATTGGAGGATCATCAAAGCCATCGATCAGCAAGCCCACTTCCTGATTCACCGAATAGTTCATGGGACCACGCATGGAGGTGAAGCCACGCTCTTTATTCCAGGCATAGGCAGCATTAAACAGAGCTTGAGCCACATCCTGCCGGTCGATGCACTCAAAAAAGCCAAAGAACCCGATGTTCTCCTTGTGCTCAAGATTGTGTTGAGTATTGGAATGAGCGCTGATGCGTCCCACAGGCAGTTCATTCTCCAGAGCCAGATACAACTGCACTTCAGAATGCTGATAGTAGGGATTGTGCGCAGGGCTGAAGAACTTCAACTGGTCCATTTTCAGAGGTGGAACCCAGTTCTGATCCCCCTTATACAGCTCGTAGGGCAGAAGGATAAACTGCTTGAGTAGTTTCTTGTTGTTGACCGGGACAATCTTGATCATTGCAAATCCTTATAGTTCGCCTAAGCGTTTTGACACCAGAAAGTTCAGCACCCCCATGATGATTGCGTTTCCCCACATAATAATCACGAAGAAGGGGGGCAATTCCGGTCTGAACTGGGGAATCAGGTAGTAAAACACCTGAAACAACACTACCGGAAGTAATACGATCAGATACTGGGCAAAGCGGATTTGGTGAAAGCGCTCCACCAGAATCCAGGCCAGAATCACTGTAATGAAGATCGGCCAAAAGGAGAAATAGGCAAAGAAGCCCATATAGGTGAATATACCTCGCCCTCCACGGAAGTGATTCTGCCAGGGCAGACAGTGTCCCACCAGCATCCCAAGGCCATACACCAGCATCATACTGTTGCTATACAACAGCTCAAAAGATGGAATTGCCGATACTGGATCGATCAGGGACAGGATAAAGCGTACCAACTGCAGGAACACAAAGGCTTTGACCATGTCCAGGGCTCCCACCAGGATGCCCAGAGGATGACTGATATTGGTATAGATATTCTCGGTATCAGCCAATCCAGTACCGATTTTATAAACATTCAGGGAGCGAAATCCTTTGGCTATCAGCCGAGCCGTGGAGAATCCTCCATAGAGATAGGCCAGCAGGAAGATCAGGATTGCTATTATCACGATCATCGGTCTTCCCCATAATATCTTTCGCCAAAGATTGCGCTGCCGATGCGGATCATGTTTGAGCCTTCAGCAACTGCTATTTTCCAATCATGACTCATCCCCATGGATAGCCAGCTGAG
>JALNYD010000096.1 GCA_023230025.1 Candidatus Cloacimonadota bacterium
TAATTCCCTCAATAATCCTGGGTCCGGCTCGTTGGATCAGATCGGGATCAATGCTATCCTCAAAGAAGATCATCGAATCCTGCAGCGCTGGAATCACCTGCCAACCTTTTCGGGAGAGGATATTGGGCAGATTATCCTGGGAAAAACAGATCATAATGTCAGGCTTGGCGGCAATCACTGTTTCAGGATTGACCCGGGAATAATCACGTTCCAATGTGTCAAAGACGTTGTTCCCTCCGGCGATCTCAATCAGTTCTCCCACAAAGGACTTGTCGGATACACTCATCAGAGGGTCCCGGTATATCTCCAGATACACATCTGGCTTGATCTTACTGCTATTCCGTATTTGGATTTCATGGATGGATTGTTTCATGGAGGCGGTTAGCTCAGCAGCCTTATCGTCGCTGCCGGTAATTCTGCCAATACGCTCTATCTCCAGGAAGATATCGTTTACAGATTTGGGATACACACTTTCCACCCGGATGCCTAAACGACTGAGATCCTGAGCTATGCCATCCTGTTCCAGCGCAGTTGTAAAAACTATACTGGGCTTGAGAGCAAGCACATCCTCAAGCTTTACCGCTCCAAATGCCCCCACCTTATGAATCATACGAAGCGAGGTGGGATAGGTGCATTCCGTGGTAAGCCCGACAATCCGGCTTTCCAAACCTAAACTGGCCAGGATTTCTGCAACTTCAGGGGATAATACCACATAGCGATCCTTCCCTGGAGCGGAATTTGATGGACAACCAGCAAGAATCGTCAGTGCCAGAATTGTGATCATCAGGATAGCGAGCTTTCTCATCAGAGTTCCTTTACTACTTAGGTATTTCTCCACCAGGGAGGATGAGGGAATGATTCGGGTTGGCTTCTCTTGCTCATTCCCCCTATCAGTGATAAGCTTCAAAATGCTGATTCTTGTCAAGCTCAATTGCTGGTAGACCTTGCAGAACAAGAAGCTGAAACCAAATATCTGGAAGACCTGCAGGGAAGCGTGAAACTGGTGGCAGCAAAGATGAAGAAGAAGTGAAACCCTATCCCAGGTACAAAGATAGCGGAGCTGCAAAACCTGATTGATCATCAGTCTATCAGACCTTAACCCAGGATCAAAAACATCTGCGCTCGTGGACATGATATCCTGGATAGTATCTGATGCTGAGTGCGGGAGTATCGCCTCAACAAGCGAATGGCAAGAGAATGAACAAGAACAACCATAAAAACCTTGGTATTGTTCCTCTAGTCCCATCGGGACGTGAGTTTAGATAGACTGGGGATACAACGCTGATCTGAGTCCTGTAGGGACGACAGTTTAGATAATTATATCCTTGTCTATCTTCTGATTAGCTATATCTAAACTGCCGTCCCGATGGGACTAAGATGACTGTACGGCGCACGGTTCTATCTGAACTGACGTCCCTAACGGGACTCAAAACGCCATGTCACAAAACGGGACTCAAAACGCCATGTCACTCAAGTTCTGCAGCCGTGTGTGGAGCGGTCTTCACAAGCTTGTAGTATCTGGGTTTCTTATAGCCTTGCAACCTTCCGAACTCACGTTTATCAAAGAGAGGGACATTTGTAGTTTGGGGCGAGGGTTTATAGTGATTCATGCAGAGTGGAGTTACCTGGCGAAGGGGTGAAAGGGCCAAAGCCGTTACTGAGATCGTGTAATAGACCAAGTTTATTCTGTGAACTATCTGTGGATGATTCCCTACTCTTTTCCGCTTTGTGGCGTGCAAGCTGATAATTTGGATTGACTGGATTAGTAGACTAGATTAGTTTGAACTAATGGGGTGGAATATGAAGAAAGAGTTTACCAAAGCTGTTAAAACAAAGGTTTTCGCACAGATTGAAGATATCATCCGATTGGAGCGCACTGCTGCTCTGGAAGTAATTGACGAGATTTTGGAGCTTCTTGACACTGTAGATTTGAGCAAGAATCCAGAAGATGAGATAAGTATCCTGATCGGGTTAGCCAGATATTATGTGAACAGTAGGGATACCAACTCTGCGGAAGCCGTTTTGCAACGAGCGCTGAATGTGGCTGAAAGTAATGAACTCCAGGGTGAGGTACTTCATGTCAAATCCACCTATGCCATCATTCACTCGATGAGGGGGGATCACCTCAAGGCGATTTACATTTGGGAAGACATGCTTACTCAAATTGACAAGACTCAAACGACATGGATGGCTCTGGTCAATAATCTGGTGGTGGCTTATGGATTTACAATGCAGTTTACCCGAGCGGTTGACTTGTGTTATGAATTGCTTCAGGAATTGGATGCCGGAGAGGATGAGCCAGATGTGCGGATATCGATTCTGATCAATCTGGGAAATGCTTATGGTCCTTTGAAAAGCCACGAAAAGGCGTTGAAAGCCTATCAGGAAGCTTATGAGCTTGCGGAGCGGGAGCAAAACATACCCTACCTAAGCTATGTACTAAGCAACATGGCGGGAACTCTTTCTGACCTGCAGCGCTATGATGAAGCTTATGAAGCAGCTCAGAAAGCATTGGAAATCAATCAGAAGTACTATGGAGACGAGCAGGTAGCCGATGCGCTGTGTTTATTGGGCTCTTCCTGCACCAAACTAGAGCGTTATGATGAAGCCAAATCATATTTGATGCAAGCTTTGCCTATGCGTCAGCCGGAGACAGACCTGGTGGGGCACATCAGTACTCTGATAAATCTCGCCACTCTGCATCTTAAGCAAGAAGAATATGCTGAAGCGCTGAAATATCTGGAGCAAGCTCATCCTCTGGCCAAGGATACTGAAATCGTTAGACACCGGATCAACCTGTATAGCCTTTGGAGCGAGTATTACGAAAAAATCCAGGACTATCAGAAAGCAAATGAATGCCTGCGTGTACTTGCAGAGTTGCATGAACAACAATACACAGAGCTTTCTGCAAAATTGATCTCAAAGCAGGAAGCTGAATACTTACGCCATAAGATTGAGCTGCAAAACCAGAGCTTAATCAAGACAAATCAGGAGTTAGAGGATTCAAATCAACTAATCAAACGCCAGGCTCAGCAGTTGGAAGAGGGTAACCGGGAGTTGCACGCTTCCTTGGGGATGCTGAACCGGCTGATCTCGATCATTTCACACGATGTTCGCGGCCCCGCAGCTAACAGTGCAGCAGCTTTGCGGATGATCCATGATGGAAGCCTGGGACAGGAAGTATCTCAGAAACTTATCGGGCAAGTCATTGACAGTCTGGATGGAGTAATGGATCTGCTCACAGAGATCATGCTATGGATCGAATCCCGCAGTTTCAACAAAAGCGTGGATCGCCTGATGCACAATGTGGACATTATGTCCTTGCTGGACCCCGTCCTGAAGCTGTATCAAAGTCACCTATCCCAAAAGAAGATCAATTTGGATCTGCACTGTGGCGAGGGAGATAGAACCTGTTATACGGAACCTAACATCATGAAGATTGTGCTGCGCAACATTCTTAGTAATGCCACCAAGTTCACTCCGGAAGGTGGGAAGATATACATTTCATTTCTACCCAAAAAAGATCACCTGAAGCTATGCATCCGGGATACAGGAGTGGGTATGAGCAAGGAGGAGATCACCATGCTGCTGAAACAAGGACTGAAATCAAAAACCGGAACCAATCAAGAGCCCGGGATGGGCATGGGTTTGCGCTACAGCTTGGGATACTTGAAGTTGCTGGGCGTTGAGTTCAATATCAGTAGTGAGGAAGGCCAGGGGACGGAGTTCACTTTGAAGCTTAGACCTGCTAAGAGGGACTAAAGTGAAGGTAATTGTGCCCCAGAGTTCATTTTCAAAAAGTTACGCCCTTCGGCAGCACAATTCAGAGGGAAGATCCTGTGCCTTCACATAAGCTACTTGATACCATTCTGCTGATATTAGGCCTTGCCTTTAGTCTGCTGATTGTTGCATCACTAATCCAATTGATATTTGGGGGTGATGTCTTGCAGACCTTTCACAGGGTAACATCAAACGTAATCTATGTAATCTTTGGGCTCACCATTTTTTTAATCATCGTAGTGCTGATGTTGGAAAACTCCTCTCCTGTGCATACATTGGCGTGGATCATGGTGCTGATCTTTGTTCCCGTTGTGGGCTTTATATTGTATCTGTTCTTTGGGCGAAACTGGAGGAAGATCAAGCTGTTCAACCGCAAAGAGATTCTGGATAAAGAATTAATGGATCGGATTTCTCAATTGATTCCGGAGTTCAATAGTGCGCTTCTGAACCATAATCTGGAGCACAAGCTACATCGTTTACTGAGAAACAATGGTAAAGCTATTTTAACCGGACGCAACCAAATCGAGCTGATCAGCGATACTGGAATAGCCTTCAGCGCAATCTGTGACGCAATCAAGGCAGCTCAGGATCACGTGCATCTGGTTTATTTCTCCATTGCCAGTGACAGCACTGGCAACTATCTGAAGAACCTTTTGATCCAGAAAGCCAAAGCCGGGATTGAGGTGCGCTTCATCTATGATGATGTGGCGTGTTGGAAGCTTCCCCGCAGATTCAAGCGGGATTTGATCCTGGCCGGAGTGAAGTTTATTCCCTTCATGCCGGTATGGATTCCCTTTCTAAACAGCCGGATGAATTATCGTAACCATCGGAAACTGGTGGTTATCGATGGCAAAATGGCTTTCCTGGGTGGTTTGAATATTGGAGATCAGTATCTGGGAAAGGATCCCTATTATGGTTATTGGCGAGATTCTGTGGCCATTTTTGAGGGAGAAGCAGTGCTCAGCATGCAGGCTATTTTTATGGGAGACTGGTATTTTGTAAGCAAGGAGAATCTCTTCCGAAGCGATCGTATCAATCATTACTTGAATCGCGAAGCTATCAGTCATATCCAGATGCAAAGTCCTGTGCAGATTCTAGCCAGCGGACCGGATACGAATCATGCCAGCATCTTGCAGTTTTACTTCTCAGCGATTGCCAATGCCCATCGTTACATTATGATCAATACACCGTATCTGATCTTGAATGAAGCCTTGCTGATGGCTCTTAAAACTGCAGCCATCAGTGGCGTTAAAGTGCAAATCATCCTTCCCGGTAAGGCAGATCACTGGATAGTCTTCTGGGGCAGCAGATCGTATTTTGAGGAGTTACTGGAAGTTTCGGTGGAGATTTATGAATATCAGCGAGGCTTCATGCACGCCAAAATCATGATCATTGATGACGAAGTCCTGGGTCTGGGTACTGCCAATATGGATCTACGCAGTTTTAATCACAATTTTGAACTCACCGCTCTGGTTTATAGTGATGACATTGTCAAAAGAGCCAGTGAAGCATTCTACCAGGATTTGGCTTTTAGTAAAAGGCTGGATTTGGAAGAGTTTAGAAAGCGAGGATTGATCGATCGCAGTAAAGAATCACTGTGCCGGCTCTTTTCTCCATTATTGTAAGAGGTATTTATTGTGGAAATCATCAATCTGGACTTTAATGATGATCTCAATCAAGCTGCCAGAGAGCTCATTACTGCAAAGAGCTTATTAGTATATCCCACCCTGGTTTCTTCGCAGGAAGCTCGCTTAGCCTTTGAAAACCAGTGGGACTTGCAGGATGTCCGGTGGTTGAGTATTCAGGATTTCAAACATCTGCTGTTGGCTATGGAGCTACCGGTTTTGGAGGATGATAAAAGGCTGCTTTGCCTGTATCAGGTGATAACTGATGAAGAGCGGATGCATTTTCATCTGAACAATTTCGGCGATTTAGTGTCCTGGGGTACCCAGTTGTTCCAGTTTTGTGCAGAGCTTTGTGAAGCCAAACTTGATGTGCTTCAGCTACAACAGGAATTAGATCAATTTAACTTGAATCTTAGGCATTGGCAGGAGGAAAATATCGCGATCATTGCCGATATCCTCATGCGGTATCATGAGTTTATCACACAAAAGGGCTTTGCAGACCGCATCTTTCAAGCCAGTGTTGATTCTGCTCCAATGCCTTTTCAAGGTTATCGGATCATCTTCGTAAACCAATATTACTATAGCAAGTTAGAGCAAGACCTTTTACTCAGATGTGAAGCGGCAGGCAATCAGATTGTGCTGCTGTATCAGGGATTGGATCAGGAACAGGGGGAAACCAGGCCATTTCAAGCCCAGAAAGCCTGGGAACTCCTCAAGATAAAACCACAAATTACCCTTTATAAATGTGAGGATGAGCGGCAGGCTGTGCTGGCTTTTCTTGCTTTGCAAGCTCCTGAATGTGCCATTATCGATAGTCAGTTTAGCCGCAAGGATTATGCGGCCTACTTTCCCTCTCGGGATTTGCGTCAGCCCCAGTCCCTGCCCATCATCGATAGCAATTGGTACAGAGTGCAGAGGATTCTTTTGGAACTTCTGCAAAATCTGCAGGAAAGCCCCGGTTTTATTCCCCTCAGGCTAATTCTAAAGTATTTCAATAGCCCTCAAATGCTCCAGCCCTTGTGTCCGAATTGGCAGCAGCAGGATTATCTGGCTTTTGAACAGCAATTGTATGCTCTGCACAATTCCGAGGTATTGTATCTGGATCTCAATCCTCAGGCTCAGTTTACCGATCCTGAAAGCCAGATCATGCAGTTTGCTACTGCCCTGGCAGAGATTCTCAAACGCTTGATGAAGATATCATCTATTCAGGATATAGCCGCACTGATGGATACTGATCTCGCTCCGCAGCGCTTTTCCACTACCGATGAACTGCAGAAAAGTGATCTACTGCCCCAGGTTTGGACAGCCCTGGCGAACTTTATGGCTTCGGAATCGCTTGCCATAGTGAGGTCCTGGTCGGATATCTTTACGGTTACTTATTTAGGACTGTATGAGTTATGGCTGGATTATCTGAAGAGCATCAAGCTAAAAAGGCTTCCCACCGAAGATCAATCCGGCAAATGGGAGATCAGCAATCTCCTGGATTCCCGGAATCGATGTTTCCCGCGAGTCGCAGTGTTCAATCTGGTTGAGGGTGTATTGCCCCAATCCCCAAGTCCCATCTGGTTGCTCAACGAGCACCAGCGTAAGATAATGGGTCTTAAAACCTATGAGGATATCCGGGATTGGGATCGCTACTATTTCTTCCGTCTGCTCTTTTGCGCCAGAGAAGTTCTGCTTTTTACCTATCTGAATGCGGAAGAAGCCATTGAATACAGCAGTCTGATTGGAGAATTACAGGGCTTTGCCACTTTGCAGGAGGTTTTTTGTAGAGTGGATGAACGGGGATTGCTCAAAGCATGGCAGCAACAGATGAATCAAGCCAATCTGCTGGATGTTTCAGATCCCAGATTCCATAGTGCTGCGGATGCAGAGTTTTTCCAGATTCCCTGCACTGTTCAGAATGACTTTGGAGAATCCCGAAGCCTCAAATGTAATAGCTATGACTTGCAGCTTTTTGCTTACAATCCTTTCGTTTGGTACATTCAAGCGTTGCGTGGTATTAGCAAACTGAAGCTTATCCGGCGGGAAGTGACCTCGCGCACAGTATTTGGTTCGCTATTGCATGCCTATTTCGCCAGTGTCTTGGGAACCGAGGCCACACAGCACGAGAATCTTGATGCTCTGGATGCAGTATTCCACAATTCTGCTCTTCTGAAAACCAAGCTCCTTGCTCTCATCCATGGTCCTGCGTTTAAATACAAGATTCCCAAAAACTACAATGCGGATTATCTGAGCAGTGTTATCTGCGACACTCTGGCCGAATCTCTGCAGGCTTTTTATCTGCGCTTTGTCCGCAAACGGTGGAGTGACCGGACTTTTACTTTGATTCCGGAGCAGGAAAAGATGAGTGAGGCAGAACGCCAGCGTAAGATATTGGTGGAATGCCTCTGGCAGGATCAAAGCTATCGTATCCTCATCCGGGGGAAAGCTGATTTGCGCATTGAAAGCTCTGGTATCAAGAGCATTGTGGATTTCAAAACGGGTCAGGGAAATACCGAACAACTGATATTCTACGAATGGCTATATTATCTTTTGGAGCACCCGGAACTAGAGTCTGAGCTTGATTCATGTTTCTGGATGATTTTTGAAATGGCGGAATCCAGCAAGGCTAAAAGCTCTGCCAGGGCTCGCAATAAATACCTGGAAAACATCAGCCAGGCCTTGCTGCAATGTTTGGAGCATGGCTATCTGCTGGCAACTAAAAGCGAAGATCGCAAGCTGATGCGGGAGCTGAGCCGTAGCGATTTATATCTACCCGGAGTTCACGATGCCTCACTTTGAAAACCTGATCATTTCTGCCAGTGCTGGCACTGGTAAAACCTATCGGCTGTCGCTGGAATACATCGCTCTGGTAGTTCGCTATTATGAACATGAATCATTTGCTTTGGATGGAATCCTGGCACTCACCTTCACCAAAAAAGCCACTTACGAAATCCGTGAGCGCATTCTGACCCATCTCGTGAGCCTGATCAAAAACCAGGATCCGGAGCTTCTGGCAGATCTATGCAAAATCCTGCAACGTCCAGAGCCAGTTCTGCAAGTACGTGAACAAGGGGCTCTCATCTCCGCTTATCAGGAAATCCTCAGTGATCGGCGCAAACTGCAGGTGATGACCATTGACAGCTATATCAGCAACGTATTTCGAAACATTGTGCGCCCTCTGCGCAGTATTGATAACTATGAGATCGATCTGAGCGCCATCAACAAGCGGATGCCCTATCTATTGGCACATCTGATGCAGCCAGAGATTCGCCAGAGGATCTACAATTTGCTGCAGCGCAAGGTAAAGCCTGCTTTGGACGATTATGCCAGTCTTTTTGGTGATCTGATCAAGCAACGCTGGCTCTACTATGTAATTCGCTACCGCTGTCCACAGAACGTCTTTGACCTAAAAGCGGGTGATGAACTGAATGTGTTTCGCAGCAGCCTGCACGAACTGTTGATGGCTATTGAACAGCAAATGAAAGCGGGGGCGGATTTGGGTAGTTATTTCAACAGCGAGTTTCAGGGTGTTATTCAGCAAGAAATTACCGATGTTCCGGCATTGCTTGCCCGGATTGAGGAAGTGTTGCAAAGTCCCAATGATGCTCATAAGCTGTTAAAAGCTCTTGCTGCCAAAAACATCTTCAGCGGTAACCGTATTCGCAATGCTGAGGTCAAAGAGCATCTTTCCACAATCCAGAGTCTGGTTACTCAAGCCCTGGCAGACCATCTTTATTTCAGCCTCTTCCTGCCCGAACAGCAAGAGATAATGGAGCTTTGGGAACTGGTACTCAAGGAATATGATCGCTTGATCTATCGTTACAAAAACATGACTTACGATGACATCAGCTGGTTTACCTTTGAAGCCTTGTTTTCTCAGGAACCACCTGCCTTTGATTTGTCCATTGAGAACACCGCTACAGAGTTCTACCATTTTCTCAGCCATCGCACACGCTTCATGCTGATCGACGAGTTTCAAGATACATCATTGATCCAGTTCAACATCCTGCGTCCCATCATCGAAGAAATCTGTGCTGGTCTGGGCTCCAAGGATTTAGGTGGGGTGATCGTCGTAGGTGATGAGAAGCAATCCATCTTTGGATGGCGTGGGGGAGAGCGCGATCTGCTGCTAAACCTGAAGAACATTATCGGCAATCTAGCAAATGCCAGGA
>JALNYD010000097.1 GCA_023230025.1 Candidatus Cloacimonadota bacterium
AGGCCAGATAGCCCAAAGCATGGCGGTTTAAGGGTTCATGCATGGCAAAGTCGCTGCTACCGCGGATGTTTCTGTAGAGACTGCGCAAAAACGGGTAAACCTGAGAAGGACACTGCCCCTTGGGCAGGGCGAAGGATCGGGGATTCAGGCCGTGCTCTTCCAAGTTGTTATAATCTTGTTGGATCACGTAAACCGCCTGTTCATAATCCAATTGGTTCAGAGCTTCATGGTTCAAGGTATGACCACCCGTCTCCCAACCGTAAGTGAGTTCCATTTCGATCAGTTCATCCCAGCTGAAGCGGCCGGTTTGACCTAAAGCGTTGCTATTCACAAAGTTCGTGCCGCGATAGCCATATTCCTGCATAATGGGGAAAGCTACATCATATACTGATGCGTGCTGATCGTCAAAGGTGAAAACGATAATGGGCTGCATCGAGGCAGAGGAACTCAGAAACTTGCAGGAGCTTAGGCTAAAAATTAGGCTCAAACACAAAATCCAGAGCAAGGCCGAAAGTATGACGCCCCTTTTCTGAGCCGAAATAGCTGTAATCATAATAAGCTCCAATGTTGCTGTGGTTGGTGCTACACCTGGCAATGCGGTATTTACCAAACAGCCGGTGTTGCCACATGTATTGGTCATCGATGATATGAAGATTCGTGATCGGGCAAAGGGTAAGGCTGCCCAATTGCTGTTCCAAGCGAAGCTGGTATTGCTGCTGCTCCCTGGGCGCGTAGTTTTGTTTCTGGTACATAGCGCTTATGATGGGATCAGGGAGATCTTTCGCCTTGTATTTCAGCTCGGCCAGGGCAAAGATTTCGTGATGGGCCTCAGTATCTTCCCACTTGGGAAGAAGCGCAAGGGCTGTATCAAGATTGAGCGTGAACGCTGGCCAGTACTGGTTCCAATCCAGTGCTGTGATGCTGACCGGTGTGCGCCAGTGATTGTCCATGGTTCTGAAATCTTCAGTGAGTACAAAGGAGGATTTTGAATCTGGCCATGGCAGATACATAAGGGTCAGCAGGGCAGAGGCCTGATTGTGAGCATTGCCACCCACGTTGGCGCGTAACACGTAATCTTCAAGCAAGACAATGCTCAGTTCCAGCGAATTCAACCTCATCGGCTGATAGCGATAGGGTTCATAGCCACGTTCCAGGATGGGGTATTTGTCCATTCCTGATCCAGAGCCATATCCATGTTTCCTGCTGTTGGCTTCCCAATACAGGAAACCAGTTTCATAGCCGATGCTGAAGCTTTTGAGACGCAATTGAGCTTCGTCAAAGAACTGTTCAGTCTCAATGGCCAGGGAGTAGCTAAACTCATTTTCGATTACTCGCTTGATCCCGAATTCTGCCCGGTAGCACTCATCCCAGCTCAGCTCCTTACCGTCCTGCAAAGTGTCGAAATAGGTGCTATGCAGGGATTGCCATTTTGCATAGAAGGGCAGATTAATGGCGCCACAGAGGCTAAAGGTTAAAAACAGCAGGAGAATGACACTACTTTTCATTTACACCATATTTCAGGATGTCGCGGATGCTGGCGGCCATTTTGGAGATATCCAGAGTATCCTGATAAACCAGCCATTGGGCCATGGCGAAATCCATCACGCCCACGATTAGAAAGGCAAGAGCCTGCTCATCAAGATCCCGGATTCTGCCTTCTGCAATTGCTTTTTGGGTCAAGTCTTTCACATAATCGAGATAGCGTTTCAGGGGGTTAAAATCAGGGTACAGGGTGTAAAAATCATCATTCTGGCGTGCCTCCATGGTCAGGAATCTGGCGATATAGGGTTTTTCTTTTACCAGATTGATGTGCAACACAAAGAAGCTGTAGAGCCTGTCCATGGTGTCTGGAATCTGTTCCACTTCATCGATGATATGCTGTATTTCTATGCCGATAATCTGCTGCATGCATTCATTCAGGAGTTCTTCTTTGCTATTGAAATAAACATACACAGTGCCCTGAGCGATACGGGCTTTCCTGGCAATATCTGCGATAGTAGTCTGTTGCGAGCCTTTTTCAGCAAAGACTTCGATAGCCTTTTGCAAGATCATCTCTCGCTTGTTCTTCCTAGTTGCTGCTCTTGCTTGTGTCATTATCAGCTCCTCATTTGAGATCTAAGATCAATGATAAAAATGTTCCAATGTGTGTCAAATCTTTTTCGCTACAATCAAGATGCCTGTCCCTGAGTTCTTGCTGATGGACATGTCCAAACGCATCAAAAGCTCAGAGATGGGGTAGATACCAAGATACCAAAACGGCAGAAAGATAACAAACGCCTTTCCTTTGCTCAACCACTGCAGGGGATACTTCAGCATCAGACGCCAGCTTAGAGCTCCAAATCTGCCATAGGTATAAGTACTCTTGAGGATATTGAAATCGCAGTTGATTAGCTTGCTTTCCAACTCTGCCTTGTTGTAGCCAGGGCGAACGTGCTCCCCGGTAAATCGGGCAGCTTCGTCCGTGTCGCTGGGAGTGGAAACGATGAATATGCCTCCGGATTTCAGGGCATTGGAGATGTTTCTAATCGCAGACACATCTTGCTCAATGTGTTCCAGAATGTCAATGGCAATCGCCATGTCATAGTGGTATTTGGGAGTGAAATACTGCAGATCCGCGCTTTGATAGCTGAAACGCTCTGGAGTCTGGTGTGCAAATGAACTCAAATATTCCGTTTTCAGATCAGTTGCAAATACTCTGGCTTGAGGATAGTGCTTCAGGACATAATGACTGTATTGGCAGAATCCTGCTCCGGCATCATAGAACTTCAGATCATCTTTTGCATATTGTCTGATTTCCCGGAAAACATAACGTTGTCTGAGTAGCAGCATATTCATAGCCGCGTAGAAAAACTTCCTCAGCATTGGAAATATTGAGATTAGAGCTGCTGCCTTATCTTTGATCGGATCATATTGCATTTACTTGTGACTCTCCTTCAAGAAATCTATTGACGATTTTTGGCACTGTGCATTTTCGTCAATATATAAAACTGATATGATAGTAAAAGAGATAAATGACATCAGGCGCATCAATCTGCATCTGCATACAACCGTATCTGATGGATTGTTCAGTCCTGCTCAAGTAGTAAAACGTGCCCAAGAGATTGGCTTGGACCTTTTTTCCATTACCGATCACGATACTGCTGATGCCTATAAGATGCTGTCTGATCAACTCGCTTCCCTGCGCATTCTTCCCGGCATGGAGATCAGCTCCATGCACTATGGAAATGACGTTCACATTCTGGCTTTTGGATGTGATTTTAAGAATAAGGCTTTGCATGAAATGACCGAGATGTATTTGCAAGGCAGAAAGAATCGTGCCATCCGCATGATAGAACTCTTAGCTGAAATGGGTATCAAGATCAGCCTGGAAGAGGTAATTGCAGTTGCCGGTAGCAGGGAACTGATCGTACGTCCGCATATAGCTCAGATCTTGTTGAAAAGAGGGTACGTTGCAAGCAAGAATGAAGCTTTTGATAAGTACATAGGCAATTTCAAGCCGGCCTTTGTCCCCAAACCAGAACTGAAAGTAGAATCCGTAATCCAGATAATTCACGATGCAGGGGGTTGGGCAGTTGTGGCTCACCCAGGTAAGCTGGTGAATGCCAAATATGTACATGAGTTCATTGAAATGGGTCTTGATGGCATTGAGGTGTGGCATCCTGATCATTATCAGGCTGAAGTGGAAGCATTCACAGCGCTGGCACAAAAGAATGGTTTGTTTATGACAGCTGGTAGTGATTTTCACGGTGATAATGAAAGAAACAATCCCTTTGATGCTGTGCCAGCCACGGAGCTGATCCTTTCCAGTGTCAGGGAGCTATATCAGGAGTATCAATGGCGTTGCAGCGAAAGATAAACTTGATCCGCGATCACATTCCCGTGCTGTATCGTTACAATCCCTTGGCGCGCTGGCTTTTGATCGGCATCTTAATGTTGATTATCATCTATTGCATATACTTCTTAGTGCGCTTTGTAGATAGCGACACAGCCATGTTCAACAAGATGTTACCCTTGGCGATAGGTTTTATTGCCCTGGATTCCATGCTGCGCAAGATCACTAGCCTGAACAGCGTGCTGTTTGAACAAGATCACCTGCGCTTGGGTTTCATCGCCAAACGTCCAATCATAATTGCCTACGACAAGATTACTGCTTTGGACCTAAAACGTAAGATTACCTATTATCTGGTGATCAGTTATGAGAATGAGAAGGGGAAACAGAGCTCATATACTACTCCTGCTTCATTTCCCAATATTCTGGAAATCATTGTGAACATTGCTGATCTGGCAAAGACAGCAGTGATTCCGGATACGATGAAGAACCTTTTGGAATACGTAAAAGAGAGTAATGATGCCTAGCTTTGATCAGGTGATAGAACGACGCGGCACTGCCTGTTTCAAGTATGACGCACTCAAGCTGTTCTATGGACGGGATGACCTTTTGGCATTATGGGTCGCGGATATGGATTTTGCTGTAAGCCCTCAGATCCAGCAGGCTTTAGCAAATCGCATGCAACATCCGGTATATGGTTATAATTTCAAAGCTCCCGCCTTTCAGGAAGCGCTGGGGAACTGGCTATTCAAAAGGCATGGGTGGGACACTTCTGCACACGCGCTGACAGCCTTTCCCAGCTTGATGACAGCACTGGCAATCAGTATTTTATCCCTTACTCAAAAAAAGGATAAGATCCTGATTCAAACGCCAGTTTATCCCCCATTTTCCATGTCAGTACTGGAGCATCAACGAGAACTGCTCTGCAATTCACTGATCAACGACAATGGAGTGTATTCCATCGACTGGCCAGATTTTGAAGCGAAAGCTGCTCAGTGCACAATGTTTATTCTCTGCAATCCCCACAACCCTGTGGGCAGAGTATTCACCCGCGAAGAGCTGCAGCGCATGGCAGATATTTGTAAGAAACACAAAGTAATCATCTTTAGTGACGAAATCCATAGTGATCTGATTTATCCAGGTCAAAAGCATATCCCCATCGCCAGCCTGGCAGAGGATATATGTCTTACAGGCATCTCTCCTGCTAAAAGCTTTAATCTAGCTGGAATGGGCACTGCTGTGTTGATTTGCAAAAACAGAGATCTGCTTGACACTGTCCAAAAGCTAAATCAAGCTCTGCATACCTATATGGGCAACAGTTTTGGGCTGGTTGCCTTTACTGCTGCGTATGGTGAATCTGAAGCCTGGCTGGAAGAGCTATTGGGATACTTGCACGCTAATGCTCAGTTGATCAAGAATGAAATCCCCAGGATATTACCCAGGGTCACGATTAGCCCCATTGAGGGAACTTACCTGGCCTGGCTGGATTTTAGGGCTTATGGACTAAGTGAGCTTGACCTGATGAACATTTTGAAGGATAGATGCCACTTGGCCCTGAACGCCGGGAGCTCTTTTGGCAAAGAGGGTGAGGGATTCATGCGTTTGAACTTTGGTTGTTCCAGAGTAATTCTTGAAGAAGCCCTACAAAACCTAAAGCTTTTTGGGGATGGTAACAATGCTTGAACAAGCACTTACGAATATTTTCCAGAATCCTCCGCAGTATTATCGTGATGAACATCGCCTGCTTTTTGATCAATTCATCAATGAACTAAACAGCGGGAATATCAGGGCTTGCGAGAAACACACTCAGGGCTGGCAGGTGCACACCTGGATCAAAATGGGTATTTTGATCGGATTCAGAATGGGTGTTTTGGCAGAGTATCCAGATGGAAATAAGTCCTTCTTTGACAAGGATACTCTGGCGGCAAAGCGCTTTTCCATGAATGATCAGGTACGCATGGTTCCCGGTGGCAGTTCTGCCCGTAATGGTTGCTTTGTAGCCAGGGGAGTGACCATTATGCCTCCGGCTTTCATCAATATCGGAGCTTATATTGATACTGGCAGCATGGTGGATTCACATGCTCTGGTAGGGTCTTGCGCTCAGATTGGCAAAAATGTTCATCTTTCAGCTGGAGCCATGATTGGCGGTGTTTTGGAACCCATTGGCTCAAGACCAGTGATTATTGAGGATGATGCATTTATCGGTGGCAATACAGGCATTTATGAAGGGATCATAGTAGGGAAACGAGCGGTGGTTGCTTCCGGGACTATCATCACTGCTTCTACTCCCATCTTCGATAGCACTACTGGCACTTTTTTGCCCAAAGATGATGGTGGCAGTTACAGTATTCCCGAAGCTGCAGTGGTGGTAGCGGGATCGCGCAAACTGCGTGCTCAACCGGATTTTCAAGTGTATTGCCCGATCATCATCAAATATCGGGATGCCAAAACTGACGTCTCGGTAGCCCTGGAAAATGACCTCAGGCATCTCTTGGATTGATTCGACCCGCCTCGAGGGCATTGAACTTTCTCTACTACGCAGAATGATGGCTGCAGCCCCGAAGGATGCCATCAATCTGGCTTTGGGAGAGCTTGTGTTTGATTTCCCGGATGTTCTCAGGCAAAAAGCAGCGGAATTGATTTCTACAGGGAATCCTGCCTATACTCCCAATGCGGGATTACCAGAATTAAGAGCAGCAGTAGCAGATTATCTGGGCTTTTCGCATAAGGACAATATCCTAATCTGCAATGGGGCAGAAGAAGCGTTGTTTATTGCTCTGCAGGGAATCATCAATCCCGGTGACAAGGTGGCAATCCCTGATCCTGATTATCCTGCTTATCCGGCTTTGGTAAAGCTTGCAGCCGGAGATGTAGTGAGATTGCCATTTGATCATGATCTCTGCACGATTGATTGGAATCTTTGGGAGCAGAAGCTGCAAGGATGTAAGGCTTTGATGCTTTCTCATCCCTCCAATCCTTCCGGATTCCGTTTTAGTGCCACAGGTTTTCAAGCTTTGGCAGAACTCCTGAATCGAAACAAACAAATACTAATCGTGGATGAGATATATACGGACTTGTACTTTGATTACCAGTTCCAGCCAGATTACTCCATTATTGACAGAGTGATCAGGATTGGGGGAATCTCCAAATCCCATCTGATGAGTGGTTGGCGAATTGGTTGGTTGGCTGCCTCAGAACCGGAGGTTGCCCAACTCACAAAACTCAAGCAATACATATCCACTTGTGCCGCCTGGCTTTCGCAGAAGCTCGCGGAATATGCTCTCAGACAAGATGCTCTGGTGGATGATGTTCGGCAACAGCTTGGGCATAATCGGGAGCTTTGCCTGAAAGCATTGCCTGCTGCTGCTCTGCATGTCCCTCTGGCAGGGCCATATCTGATGCTGCATTGCCCCAACGGAGCTGAGTATGCCCAAAACCTGGTTCAAAAAGGCATTATCACCGTTCCAGGCCTTGCCTTTGGCGAGGTAACCAAAGCCTATGTGCGGATCAACTTCGGAGTAAATAAAGCTGTGTTGGAGCAGGCACTGCTTACACTCGCAGCAGAGAGGATTATATGACTACGATTATTTTTGGCGGACCAATCTATGGGCACCCCCAAGCTGAAGCAGTATTGGTAGTAGGGGACAGCATCGTTCACATTGGCAGTAAAAGCGAGTGTGAGGCTCTTGCCTCTGAACCCAAAGAAAGCTTCAATCTGAAGGGGAGAATGCTAGTCCCCGCCTTCACCGATGCTCACACTCACTTCGTGGAGTATGCCAAAGCAAGCATATTGGTGAACTTAACTGAGTGCAAAAGCCTTCCAGATATCCGTAGCTACCTGATCAACTATCGGGACAACCTCACTTGGAAGCCGGCCTGGATATTGGGCGGAGGCTGGAACCGCAATACTCTGGAGCAACCGCTGCTCCTGAACCGTTACATATTGGATGAAATCTGGCCTGATACTCCAGTGGCACTGTTTTCGCGGGATTATCACGCTAAACTATGCAATAGCATAGCATTGAAAGTAGCTGGCATAGATGTTGATTTTCCCGATCCTGCTGGCGGAGCTATTGAACGAGACGCGCATGGCATCCCTACTGGAGTCTTGTTTGAAACAGCAACTGAGATCATGGACAATTATGCTGTCCCAGCTCCAGATCAGCAGATAATCAAAGCCATCCAAAGCACTCTCGGGAATATCTATCAATGGGGGTTGATTGGTTTTCATTCCATGGAATGCAAGAGTAGTGCAGATCTTTTGCAACAAGCCCAGACTCAAGGCTCCAGATTCCGAACCTGCTGGCATTTTCAATCCCAGGAGTTGGATCTGATGATTGACGCGGGTTTGTGCAGCTATCATGGTGATGAATACTTCAAAATCGGCGGACTCAAGCTTTTTGGTGATGGATCTTTGGGCTCCAGAACTGCTGCCATGTTTGATCCCTATGCTCTGGAAGATGAGAATAGAGGCATTTTACGATACACAGATGAGGAGCTTTATAATACCATGCAAAAGGCGGCCAGACATGGTTATGCCAGCACAATCCATGCCATTGGTGATCGTTGTGTGAGGCAAGTAATCGATGCTACCCTAAAACTTAAAGTAACTCCCGAATATGCAAGTCTGTTTCATCGCATCGAACATGTTCAATCCATTCGCCAGGCAGATATTCCAGACTTGAAGAAAAGCGGTCTGTTTGCCAGCCTGCAACCTGTCCACATTGCCAATGATATCCCAATGATCAAAAAATCCTGGCCTCATATCCAGGATGAAGTATATGCCTTTCATTCCATGCTTCGTGCCGGTATCCCCATGGCCTTCGGATCTGATGTCCCCATTGAAACAATGAATCCCTTCCTTGGTATCTATAGCGCTACACAACGCAAGTATAGAAACGAGCCCAGGCAGGAATCCTGGACACCTGCTGAATCTATCGGAGTGGAGGCGGCAATCAATGCATACAGCTATGGCTCTGCGATGGCTTCGCGCTCTGAAATGATCCGGGGGAAAATTGCCAAAGGATTTCTGGCAGATCTGATTGTCATTGAAGACTACCGGAAGCTTGAACCTGAGTACTGGTTGGATGCTGAAAGTCTTTTAACGATGATTGGTGGGGACATTGTAAGGTGTAACTTGTGAGCCCACAAATACCTGGGTCTCAGGTCTTGCAGTGGAATGAACTTAAGTCCTGATGCAGCTCTATACATGCCCATGCCAGTTCAGCGTGAAAACCCAGCTTATCTGAGCGAGCAACTGATAACCTATCTGGGTAACAAGCGTAAGTTGCTGAACTTTATTGGTGCGGGCGTTGGAGTTGTAAAACAAAAGCTAGGCAAAGATAAACTTAGCTGTCTGGATCTTTTTTCTGGCTCTGGGATTGTTGCCAGATACTTGAAGCAGCATTCTTCCCTGCTGATTGTCAACGATCTGGAAGCCTATTCCAAAGTGATCAATAC
>JALNYD010000098.1 GCA_023230025.1 Candidatus Cloacimonadota bacterium
ATCCCACACTTGAGCTCCGTTGATTAAGGCATCGGCTCCATAAAGAGTCCAGCGATGCGGCCACAGCAGATCTGCCCAGCCATCGGGAGAACCCTGGATGATGAAACATACGTTATCCACATAGCCGTCATCGTCGCCATCAATATCCAGACTAAGGGGAATCTGCGATGCCACAAAAGTGGAAGCATTGGCCAGAAGAGTATGCTCTCTGTCAGTGCGATCCCAATAGTCATCTTCATTATAACCGATCGGATTGGCCATTGTAAGCTTGCGGTAATAATTTCGGGGATGGGAATCTACATAGGAGACAATGATGTTGCCATTTGGTTCTGGATAGAAAAAGGAATCCACCGTCAATTGATCATAGGAGGCGGCATGGAAATAGTTCTTCATGGAATTGGCATTGGTGCTGCCATCATTGAACATGGCATCATAATAGCTTATCCCGCCATTGAATTCCGGATCATCAGCGAAACGGATGAACACCACCAGATTGTTGAACTGACCAATGTGGGGAGAGCGGCCATTGCCATAATCCCGCATGCTGGCCATGCGTTCATAGCGTTGAGCTATTTTGGCGGGGGAGAGATTGATTCCAGGGGTCAGAGCACGTTCCTGCGGCAGATCACGACCTGCAATCAGATCAGTCGGAGCCACATCTTCGCCATTCTGACGGGCATATACATACCATCCGGCATCGTTTTGAACAATGCTGTAGTTGTCTTTATCATGCAGCCAGTTGTGAAATTCATCACCACTGGCATAGAGCTCAACAATGCTGCCATCGGGCTGTTCAAAGCTTAGTGGCAGATAGCTGTGCGGTGCGGCAGCAAGCACAGCCAGAGTCATCATCAGTATCAGTATACAATATCTCATATTTCCTCATTTGCAGCTATTGAACTGCTTTATCACATTTTTGCTTACAATCACATTGATAGCTTTGCTTCCTTGGGCTGATCATCAGCCTCCGGGCAAAGAAAAACACTTCCAGATCCAGGTTGAAGCCATCATACTCTTCCAATAGGGCGGGGTCCAGGTATAGATCAATCCCCTGCACGGAGACTTTGGTTTCATCCTCGGCGGCAGGGCTGAAGAAAAAGCGAAACACAGCCCCTTGGCAGCTACGTTCTGCCAGGAGAATCTTTGGCACACGATTCCTCTTACCGTAGAAATCAATCTTCTTACGGATATATTGCAAAGCCAGATCACTGGCTTGGATCGGACATTCATGTTGCTTCAGACTCATAGCTGATAAGATAAACAATTTATGTTCCATATCCACCGATTTTTTTTTCCACAGAGCCCGGATCACTGATTTTGTGCACTTTAGCCCATTGATTGTCCTCACGATGCCGTTACCTTGTGGTCACAAAAGTAACGGCAAGGTGACCGCATCGTGACGAGAACTATAGGGCTGGAACCCAGAGAAAGATGCATGTAAGTCTGGCTGGGAAATTGTTCTTTACAAGATTCGGCTTGTTCAATAGCTTGTATTTATGAAGTGGAGAAGTGATAAGAAATCAGAAGATTGACTACCCTGAAAGTTGAAACAGCATTCACCTTCACCACATAAGAGATTACAAATAAATAATATAAAGGACTAAGCATGGACAAGAAGTGGCTAATCCCACCGGGTCTGAATGCAGAAGAAAACGAGGCGGTTGAACAGCTTTGTGCGCAGACAAAAGCTCCCAGGCTGATAGCGGAGCTTCTGTATCGGCGAGGTTTGCGCAATGAGGATGAGATTCAAGAGTTTTTCAATCCCAACCTTGCACACCTGGCTGATCCCTATTTGTTTGAAGATATGGACAAGGCAGTCACGCGGATTCTGGCTGCGGTCGAAAGCAAGGACCTAATCACCATTTATGGGGATTATGATGTGGATGGCACTACTGCCACGGCTCTGCTGTATCTTGGGCTCAAGCGAATTGGTGCTCAGATTGATTTCTATATTCCCCATCGGATGATTGATGGCTACGGGTTGTCTCTGGGCAGTCTGGATCAGTTGCGGGAAAATGGCAGCAAATTGATCGTGAGTGTAGATTGCGGAGTGAATGCTCTGGAAGAAATCCGGGCAATGGAGAGCTTGGGAATGGAGATCATTATTACCGATCACCACAATCCCAAGGACGAATTACCTCCCGCTCTGGCCATCATCAATCCCAAACTGAGCAATTGTGCCTATCCCTTTGCCCATCTCGCCGGAGTTGGAGTGGCCTACAAGCTGTTGATGGCAATCTACAAAAGACTGGGCATTGACACAATGGATAATGTCCTCAAGTATATGGATCTGGTTGCCGTTGGTACCATTGCGGACATCGTCCCCCTGGTGGGAGAAAATCGCATCTTTGCCTCAATTGGCCTGCAGCATTTGATTGAGAAGAAGAATCTTGGGTTGAATGCCTTGATTCAGATCTGCGGTTTAAACCAGAAAAGCCTGGATACCACCGATATCGTGTTTGGCATAGCACCGCGGATCAATGCGGCTGGCAGGATGGGAAGTGCAGCGATGGCTGTGGAGCTGCTGATCTCTACCGATGAAAGCAATAGCAATGAATTGGCGGAGATGATCGAACGGGATAACTCCTTGCGGCAGCAGGAAGATCAAAAGACCTTCCATGAAGCCTGTGATATTATCGAGAAGAAGTATAAAAACCTTGCCCAGACTCCCTGCATGGTGGTATCATCAGACGACTGGCATCAGGGAGTGATCGGGATTGTGGCCTCAAAGCTGGTGGAAAAGTATTACCGTCCAGTAATCATGATATCGTTCAAAGATGGTTTTGGCAGTGGTTCCGGACGCTCGGTGGCAGATTTTGATCTGTTTGCTGCGCTACAACATATTGAGCATAATCTGCATAGCTTTGGCGGGCATAAGTATGCCGTGGGGCTCACTATCTATCAGGAATATATAGATCGCTTTGAAAACGAATTATCCCGTTATGTGGCGGATCATCTGAAGACAGAGCAGATTCAGCCTCCGTTGGTAATTGATCATCAAATAGAACTTTATGATATCAATGGCTACCTCCTGGATGCGATTGAGCGCTTTGCTCCCTTTGGTCCGGAAAATCTGCGTCCCATCTTCATAACCAGCGATGTAGTTGTGGCAAACTATCCCTATAACGTGGGGCGCAATCACTTGAAACTTAAGGTAGTTAAGGATGGTATATCCCTGGATCTGATTGGTTACAATCTGGGCGATTATCTTACATTACTGAAGAAAAACAGCGTCATTGATATCACCTACACCCTGGAATATAATCGTTTTGGCGACAAATCCTCAATCCAGGGGAAACTTCGGGATCTCAAAATTAAAGGAGTTTAACGATGAAGAACATCCTTTTTATGCTTTTTGCTTTGATATTATTGGCTGCATGCTCCTCCAATGCCAAGCTGCCGCCAAGAAATATCAGTAGCTTTAGCCTGTTTAATACTCATAGCTATGAGGAGAGCATCAGCAAAGCTTATTATGATCCGGGTAGTACAACCACCTATGCTTTGGTTCCGGCCAATCATCAGATCCATCTCTGGCGGGATGGTAAAAGGGTGAATGTGATCGGAGGTATGGGTATGGGTAACAACAACTTCCAGGCTCTGGCAGATATTTGCCTGGCTTCGGATGCCTCTGTTTTTGCACTCGATGGAGTCGGCAAGAAGGTAAAGAAGTTCAATTCCGATGGTAAACTATTGGCTACCTGGGAATTGGCAAATACCGTTCAGCCAGCCCTGATCGCTTTGGGAACTGAGCAAAACTGCTATATCTGGGACGCTGCAGCTTCGGAGATCATAGCTTATAATTTGCTGGATGGCAGCGAGATGTATCGCTTTGGCCGCTTTGAAATTAAACGCGCGGATCAGCTTTTTGCGAATCGGGATTACCTGGTGGCATACAACGCAACTGAAAAGCGAAGCGTGATCTTCTCCAGCCTGGGGCAGCTCGTTTCGGAATCTGATGGACAGGTGCTTTATGACCCTTACAATAATGGAATCGGGCTTACTGATACAGCCCTGATCAGCAAGATGAGTGCTGCATATTTGCCGATGAGTGGGATCCCGGGAATCATGACGATTGGCCGCGAAACTCTGGCAATTGTGGTGGATAACCGTCAGGTACGCTTGATGCAGATAAATTATGAGCAGATTCCTTAAGCACTACTGGCTGATTATCTTATCAGCCTTGTTGCTCAGTGTTTCACGTTTACCGCTACACACGGGATTCCTGGTTTTTGTAGCTTTTATTCCGCTGCTGCACTATATCAACCGGAAGCAGACCAGGTTCAAAGAACTGCTGCTAGCAGGATTGATCTTCTCTACGATTCAGATTCTGATCGTCTTTTACTGGATTGGTTCAGTCACCATAGGCGGTTTGATCGGCATCTGCCTGCTCTTTGGGCTCTTTTATTCCGTGCTTTTCTGGATGCTACACAGGATCTGGCATCGCTTGCCGGGATTGCGATTTCTGGCCTTTGTGGCGCTATTCATCAGTTTCGAATATCTGCAAAACTTTGGGGAAATGCGCTTTCCCTGGTTTCACATTGGATATGCCCTCAGTGATTACTTAATCATGTTACAGATTCTGGATTTGGGTGGGATTTGCCTGATGGGTGTGGCTATCCTGAGTATCAACTTCCTGATCTATACTTATCGGAAACACACTGCCCGGAAGCTGGGGATGATTGCCGCGTTGCTGGCGCTTTGGCTGGGATATGGCTACTACTGCATCAAGAGTTTATATCTTGAGAAATCTGAAGCCCGGATCAGTGTGATGCAACCTTCGATTCCGCAGGAAGATAAGTGGATCGAGGATAATTACGGGCAGATAATTGCCAGATACGACAGTCTGAGTGCATTAGCTTCCAGGGATCAGGCAGAGCTATTGATCTTTCCGGAAGCCGCCATTCCTAACTATGTGATGTTGATTCCGGAGTATTACAGCGATTTACGCTATTTGGTGGAGACCCACCAGATCAGCATTTTCACAGGTTTCCCTCATTCCGCACCAGCGCCGGCAAGTCATCCGGAATCTGCATATTATTACAATGCCGCAAATCTCTTCAGTCCTCACCACCGGATGCAGGAGATATACTTCAAAAACATCCTGGTTCCGGTGGGTGAGAGAATGCTATGGCTGGATCACTTCCCGATTCTGTGGAAGCTGCAGTTTGGGCAGGCAAATTGGGAGTTTGGCACCAAGATTCCGCGCTATATGTGTGGCAAGCATGATTTTGCACCATCCATCTGTTATGAATTAGCCTTTCCGCATTTTATGCAAAAGGCCAATTTCATCATGCCGGAAGGCCTTGAAGCCAAAGCGGATTATCACGTCAATATCACCAATGACGCCTGGTTTGGAACTTCTTATGGACCATGGCTGCATGGTATCATGAGCAAATATCGGGCAATTGAATCCCGCATCCAGATCTACCGCAGTGCCAATACGGGGATATCGATGATTGTGGATCCGATGGGCAGAGTGTTGAAGCAAACCAGTCTTTTTAGCATCGAAAATATCACTGCTCCCCTGTATATCAGCTCCAGAATACCTTTGTATCACAAGATTTATACCTATCCCAAGCTATTTGTATATGCTGCTTTGGCGATGTTTTTGCTAAGCCTGTTTTTTGCTAGGAGATCATGATGACCAAATATTACTATACGATTGGCGAAGTGAGCAACCTGCTGGATGTTAAGGCGCATGTCCTGCGTTATTGGGAATCCGAGATACCTGCCATCCGGCCCAAGAAAAGCGGGCATCAACGGCGCTATTCCTTGCAACAGATAGAGACTTTAAAAAAGATCAAGGATATGCTGTACAATCAGCGCTACACGATTGAAGGGGCACGGCAGAAACTGAAACTGGACAAAAGCGTGCTGGAAGAAGCACACAAAGAGGCCGTGGCCAAACAAAAGCTGCAGGTGGATGCTGCAATGCCGGCAATTGCTAAAGACCTGATGGACCTTCGGGAAGAGTTGGTGCGCATCAAACGAAAATGTGAAAAAATTACAGGACATAAATGATGGAATTCCAAAAGATTATTCTTACTCTTCAGCAATACTGGGGCGATAAGGGCTGCCAGTTGATTCAACCCTATGATGTGGAAATGGGGGCCGGAACATTTCATCCGGCAACCTTCTTCGGCGCTCTGGGTACAAAACCCACAGCAATTGCCTATCCCCAGCCTTGTCGCCGTCCCAAAGATGGGCGCTATGGAGAAAACCCAAATCGCTTTCAGCATTACTATCAGTTTCAGGTGATCATCAAACCCAGCCCTTCAGATATTCAGAATCTATATCTGAAAAGCCTTCAAGCTATTGGAATTGAAATTGAAAAGCATGATATCCGCTTTGTTGAGGATGATTGGGAATCTCCAACTCTGGGGGCCTGGGGTTTGGGTTGGGAGGTATGGCTGGATGGCATGGAAATATCCCAATTCACATATTTCCAGCAGGTTGGCTCTGTAGATGTATTCCCTGTATCGGTGGAACTTACCTATGGACTGGAACGTCTGGCTATGTATATTCAGGATGTATCAGACTATCGCGAGCTGGAATATAATCAAGATACCAAATATGCAGAGCTTTTCTTCAACCGGGAAGTGGAATACAGCGCATATAATTTTGAGCACGCTGATACGGCTTTGCTCTTTGACTTGTTTGGAAAATATGAAGCAGAAGCTCTGGCACTGATCGCTCAAAAACTGGTCTATCCTGCCTATGATATGCTGCTCAAGAGCTCACACACCTTCAATCTATTGGATGCCCGGGGAGTAATCAGTGTTACAGAACGGGCTGCGTACATAGGTCGAATCCGCAATCTGGCAAAAGCTTGCGCCAATTGCTATTTGGAGAAGTATAGCCGGGAGGAACAATGAAACATCCTTATAATGGCATTTTGAAGACCCTGGAAGAAGTACAGGGGCAATTGCTGCAAATATGTGTGTATCAGGATCTTTTGGACAAGTATGGAGCGGTGCTGATCATGGATGAGGATCCGGATGGCTGGCTGATCAAGCTCAGCGGACTGGCCAGGTTTGTTCATAAAAAGAACCTGATGCTGCCTTTGATTATCAATCGTCGCTTTATCAAGTACTCCCTGGACTCATATCCCCTGGAGTTTATCAACATCGTAAGCTCGACCAGGGAGAACATATTGCTGAAAGAAGATATGCTGGCCAATTTGCAGTTTGATAAAGCTGATGTGCGGCTGCAAATGGAGCGTGAACTCAAGAGTAAGTGGTTGCTGACGCGTCAGATAATCCTGGAAAGCAACATGAAGACCAGGCAATTGCGGGAATCACTGAATCTTTCCATAGCATCTTTGGTGCCATGCCTGAAGGGCTTTTTCTTCCTGGCTGGTCAGCCTTACCCCAAGACACTGGCTGATTTGTTTGAACATGCCGCCTTGATTACCAAGACTGATATCAAGGTTATGCATGGCTGGATGCAGGAGAAAAACATTGAACTTGCGGATGTTGAACGCTATCTGAGCCTCTTGTCCCGTTTGATGGAACTAATGGAAACCTATCCGGTGGAACAATGATTCAAAGCGTTGTTCAATTCTATGACACCCTGAATCCGTTGCTCGCTCTTGCTATCCACAATGGGCATGCTTTGCCTGAACATTTGTTGCCTTTCAATGGGCTTCCCGATGAGACCAGGTTCCGAGAGGAAGATCCTCACACAGGAACATTTGCCCGGTTGTTTCCCAATCGCATTGTTGTGGAGACCAGTCGCTTTGCGCTTGATCTGAACCGCTCCCCGGAACGAGCCATCTATCAGAATCCAGAGGATGCCTGGGGTTTGAATGTGCGCAGTCATCCTCTGACGGATGACATATTGCAAGGTCTGCAGCAGGACTACTCCGAGTGGTATGCCGTGCTGAAATATGAGATTGAACGGATGCTCTCCTTTCATCCCTTCCTGGTGGTGCTGGATCTGCATTCATACAATCATCTCAGGGGTGGCCCCGATGCTGAGCCCGATCCGCAGGAGGATAATCCTGATATCATATTGGGACGCAATAATATGCCTCAGGAATACTATCCCCATATTGACGCTCTGCGAGCCCTGCTTGATGGCAAGGATTTCTGTGGCAAGAAACTTGATGTGCGGTGTGACGTGAAGTTCCCCGGCGGTTATCTGTCCCGCTGGTTGCACAACACCTTTCCGGGTCAGCTCCTGTGTCTGTCGGTAGAGTTCAAGAAAATCTTCATGGACGAATGGAGCGGGAAGCTAAATCCTGTTTCCATCCAGAGTTTGCGCTTTAGTTTCAGGAGTGCCATTGACTCATGGTTCAAGGATTTGCCTGTGATTCAAAGACATTAGCTAGCTTTTAATGCAGAATCATCCAAGAGCATTGTATAAGATCTTGCGGGTAAGTGGTTTGACAAGATACTGTGCTTGGCTGATCTGGTGAATCCACTCTGGGTGGGAAATCTCAGTTCCGGTGATGATAATCTTCAAATCAGGAGAATCCAGGCGCAAGGATTGCACCAATTCCGGGAATTCAGAATCACAATATTCAAGAGGATATATCAGCCAGCCCAGCTTGCTGGTTTGCTCCAGTATTTGTCTGGTTTCATTGGGATCGCTAAAGCTTTGGACAGCAGCCTCGGTTCTACTCAGGAGATTTTCGGTGATGATTCTACCGGTGTCATCCGGTTCCAGAAGAAGGACTTTGATCCCTTCAAGATTAGGCACCTGAAGTTCTGCTGCTTCCTTTGAAGAAGGTTTCTGCTTCTTGACCTCCTCATAAGGTATATCAAGGTAAAAAATGCTACCTTTGCCAAAAGTCGATTCCACACTGAGCTTGCCATTTAGAACCTCGGTAAAGCGTTTGGCAATTGCCAGTCCGATTCCTACACCAGTGAAACTGCGTGAAGTACCCTCATCGGATTGACGGAAGAGGTTAAAAATGAAATGCTGCTTTTCTTCAGCTATGCCAATTCCGCTATCTTTGACCATGTAACGTAAAAGTCCGTTTTCAGTAAGATTGAGGCTGAATTCTATGCTACCGCGCTCAGTGAACTTTACGGCATTGATAAACAACTTGTGCAAGATCTGGTTTACCTTTCCGGCATCAAGGTAGAGCTCTTTCATCAAAAGGGTAGGATCGGGATTGAAGATCAGGCTGATATCTTTCTCTTTGCCAGCAGTGCGGAGAATTTCTTCCAGAGTGCTTTTGTTACGGAAAAAGTGGTCAAAG